>SCQA01000142.1 GCA_004298725.1 bacterium | reverse complement strand
GGTGTTATGTGATTCATGGTGTAAAATCAACGCGTAAAAAATTGCTCGTTATAGAAGATGAACCGTGCATAAGGCAGGTGCTCGAGTTGCACCTCTTGGCCGCCGGTTACGACGTTATTTGCGCTGAAAACGCCGTGGACGGTCTTGCGAGCTTGCCCTGCGGCGTAAGCGCGGTTATATGCGATTTCAGCCTGCCGGACATGGACGGCATACAGCTTATAAGGGGTATAAAGCTTGTAAACGCGTCCATGCCGGTTATAGTCATCTCAGGTTTTCTTGACGACGGCAACGCTGATAAGGTAATGGCGCTGGGCGTGGCGGAATTTCTCAGAAAACCCTTTTCAAAGGAAGCATTACTTTCGGCGGTGGCTGATGTTCTGTAGAGCAACGCATGGACGATTGAGTACGGTTGTTGCAAGGCGGAGGGCATGTTTAAAATAAAATCAATGCTTAATTACCTTGCCATTGCCATCATGCTTTTTATGATAGCGTTGACCGTTGTATTCCTTTACGCTTCAAGCCAGCTCAAAAACAGAATAACCCTTCAGTTCGTTCATAAGACCGAGCTTATAACCGAGCTTATCACGCGCTCGGTGTCAGACTTAATGAGCGCCGGCCATGACGGGCCGAGGGCGGCCATGCTGAGCGCGTACGGCAATATTATAGATGTAGAAGACATATCCGTCTTCAAGCCGTCAGGCGATGAGGCTTTTATAGGCAAAGAATTCCGCTCAGGCGATGAACCGGAGCAGAAGACCGCCGCCCGCAAGCTCGGCGCGGACGAGGCCGAGAGCTTTAAAAAGGCCGCCCTGGCCATGAACAGCGCCGGGTTCTTTGACTGGAAGGAGATGACGTATTCGCAGTATGTGCCGCTTCGTTCCGAAGGGGCGTGCCTTTCATGCCACACGAAAGATAACGAACTTCTCGGCGTTTTGAAGATAAAGCTCACCACAAAGAGCGACTTTGAGCTTTTGCGGTATCTGCAAAGGCTGATATGGGCGCTGTGGTTCATAGTATTTTTGCCAGTGGGCGCGCTTCTCGTGGCCGGAGCCATGATACGGGACAAGAACAGGCTGAATATTCAGCTTGAAAAGAGCGCCGGCGATCTAAGAAAGATGTACAACGAGCTTTCCGACACGAGAACGTACTTGCAGATGATATTCGATAACTCCAAGGTTATAATAATAACCACGGACACGGACGGCAATATCGTCGAGTTCAACAGGGAAGCTGAAAAGGTGCTTGGTTATTTAAAGGATGAAGTCGTCGGCAAGAGCGTGCTTATGCTCTATGATAACCCTGAGGAAAGGGCGGAAATTATAAACCGCGGCAAGCCCGATACAGACCACGTCTGGGCCGTCAGGAACCGCGAGGTGGCGTTAAGGGCGAAGTCCGGCAAGCTTATACACGTTATACTAACTCTGTCAACCATGATTGACGAATCGGGTAAGATTCTCGGCACCGTAGGCGTCAGCAAGGACATATCGGAACAGAAAATGCTTCAATTCAAGCTGTTGCAGTCTGAAAAGCTTGCCGGCATAGGAACGCTTGCATCGGGTATAGCCCATGAAATAAATAATCCGCTTGCCGGCATACTCGGCATGGCCGAAGCCATACGCGACGAAGACGACATGGCGCTTATAAAGTCGTACACTAACGATATTATTCAGTATGCCGTAAACGCCGGCAATATAGTTAAGGAGCTTTCGTCGTATTCGCGAAGCGCGCATAACGAGGCCAACTCCACCATAGACGTCGCCTCGGTTCTTGAAAATTCAATAAAGATGGCCAAGCACTCGGCCGTGTTCGGCGCCATAAGCCTTGTGGTTGATTTGCAAAAGGACTGTTTCATAATAGCCAACAGCGGCGAGATACAGCAGATATTCGTAAACCTTATAATCAACGCGGTGCACGCCATGAACGGCAAAGGCGCGCTTAGGGTTAAATGCTCGCGCGAAGGCGGCTTTATCAAGGTTGCCGTGTCTGACACCGGCCACGGCATAGCCGAGGAGCATTTAAGCCAGATATTCGACCCGTTTTTCACGACCAAACCCGTAGGCGTTGGAACCGGGCTTGGCCTTTACGTGGTTTACCGCATAGTCATTAAGAATAAAGGCAGTATTGACGTATACAGCAAGTCCGGTAGCGGCGCGACGTTTACCGTAAAATT
>SCQA01000141.1 GCA_004298725.1 bacterium | reverse complement strand
GTCTTTTTCGCTTGCGAGCTTGCCATCTGATTCGCCCGTTATCCAATTTAAAATCCTCAAAAGCTGAACGCCTTCGTGGCCGGCAAACGGGCCGCTCGCGCTATCTTTACCAACGCCGTCGCGTATAAAGACAAGGCGCGCCTTGACGCTACCCGCGCCAAAAGCGCGCACAACGCTTTCTGTTTTGCCAAGAACGCACGCCGTACACTGTCCTGCCTCTTTTCGCACATCCTCAAGCACCGGCTTTCGGGAAAAAAACCAGTTTACACCGGAAGATCGCATATGTTCAAGAGAGTCTTTAAGGCCGCGCACAGCCCTTTGATATTCTTCATCCGTATTTCTCATTCATGCCTGTTTTACAGCTGTTTTTTGCCTTTACATCCGGCAGTTCATCGGATAGCATTATTATATGCTATTTTTCATCGGCGCGGCCTTTTTTTTACTGTTTCTTATATTGCCGGAAACGGCTTACGCATGGGGGCCTGCCACGCACCTTGAGCTTGCGGACGCTGTTTTAAGGCACGCCTCCATGCTTCCAGCGGATATGCGCCACCTTCTTCTCAGCTTTCCGCATGACTTCATATACGGCAACATAAGCGCGGACATTGTTATAGGCAAGAACCTTGTTGAAGAATTAAAACATTGCCACAACTGGAAGACCGGTTTTAAGCTGTTGAAAAAGGCCGAGAACCGCTCGCAAAAGGCTTTTGCCTACGGTTATTTAAGCCACCTTGCCGCGGACACCGTGGCGCACAACCGCTTCATACCGGAGATGATGATACGCTCGTTTACAGCGCGCTCGCTAAGGCACATTTACTGGGAAATGCGCTTTGACGCGCTTGCCGATAAAAAGGTATGGGATATGCCCGTGAAGCTGATAAAAGCGGTGCATAAGGACAACGACAAACTGCTTGATTCCGTAATAGAAGACACGCCGCTTTCGTTTGGCACCAATAAAACCATATTTTCATCCGTTCTCAGCCTTCACCGGCTTAAACAGTGGCATAGAATGATGGGGCTTTTATCCGCGGCGTCAAAATGGAAACTGTCGAAAGAAGTAAAACAAAAGTACACAAACGCCTGCGTCGGCGAAATAATGACGCTTCTCAATCACCGGCACGCGGCGCATTGCACAAAGGTTGACCCTACGGGAAAAGAAAGCCTTAAATCAGCGATGACTGCGAGGAAACATCTTAGCTCCGCGAAACGGCAGAGTAAAAACATTGAAGAAGAAATAGAAGCCGCGCTGAAACGCGCCGGGGTATGACGGCTTTAACCCGCCTTAAGCCTGACAACGGCGTCAAGTATTATGTCTGCAAGATCGTTTTTTTCCATTGCCGGAAGGCGCTCCGCGTGGCTCCCTTGCGTTATTAAGGTTACTTCGTTTGTTTCGCTGTCAAGCCCCCACGGCGAGTTGCCCACTACGATATCAAGGTTTTTGTCGCTCAATTTTTTTCTGGCGTTTTCTTCAAGGTTATCGGTTTCAAGGGCGAAGCCCACGAGAAACTGCCCGTTTTTTTTCCTCTTGCCGAGGTTTTTAAGCACGTCCATGGTGCGCTCCATTTCAACGGCAAGCGTTTTAGCCTCTTTCTTCATCTTAGTGGGCGAGCTTTTAAGCGGCCTGTAATCAGCAACAGCGGCGGCCATTACCACAACGGTGGACTGGGGAAAATATCTTACGCAGGCCTCGCCCATCTCCTCGGCGGTTGATACTTTTACGAACGTAACGCCCTCCGGCTCCGGCAAATACGTCGGGCCGCTGACAAGCACCACTTCAGCCCCGCGCCGCTTGGCGGCGCGCGCTATGGCATAGCCCATTCTACCTGAAGAAGCGTTGGAAACGAACCTTACCGGATCGATAGCCTCTCTTGTGGGGCCCGCGGATACCAGCACCTTTTCACCCTTCAAGTCTTTTTTGTCAAGCGCCTCTTTGGCGGCCTCAAGAATGACGGCTACGTCGGCAAGCCTTCCGGCGCCTTCATAACCGCAAGCGAGAGGCCCGTAAGACGGCCCGACAAAAAGGCAACCGCGTTTTTTAAGCTTTTCAATGTTTTCTTTCATGGCCGTGTTTCCCCACATGGCCGAGTTCATCGAAGGCGCGAACAACACCGGAGCCGTCGCGGCCATAATAAGCGTTGAAAGCAAATCGTCGGCAATGCCGCCGGCGGCCTTGCCCATGATGTTGGCCGTGGCAGGCGCAACGATTATAAGGTCGGCCTCCTGAGCGAGGCGTATGTGGTCTATGCCGCCGGAGCCGCCAAAAAGGGTTGTTGACACTCTCGCGCAGGCAAGAGTTGAAAGACTCAGGGGGGTTATGAACTCGGATGCGGATTTCGTCATGACCGGCCATACGGAAGCCTCTTCCTTGACAAGTAGCCTTGTAAGCTCAAGCGCCTTATACGCCGAAACCGCCCCTGTAACCCCAAGCGTGATTTTTTTACCATTAAGCTTCATTGATAATTCCTCTTACTTTTACTCCCCCTTTTCTAAAGGGGGACAAAGGGGGATTACGAAGTGCCCTTAAAAATAATCTCCCCATATCCATCTTTAAAAAGAGGAGTACAGCTTAATCACCTTTCACTATCCACTCGCCACTGCCTTTATCCGCAAAACACCAACTGCAACTCTTAAAAGCAATCTGCCTCAATTGCTCAAAGAACTCCACTCAATCATGCTTTACCAACCCTCCAGCCGTTACCGCGTGATGTCTCTTATAAATTGGTTTGAGCTTCTTTCTTCGCCTATTGTTGAAGCCGGACCGTGGCCCGGGAGCACCCTGACGGAATCGTCAAGAGGAAGAAGTTTTGTCTTTATCGAGCGCATAAGCACTTCAGACGAGCCGCCTTCAAAATCGGTCCTGCCTACCGAACCCGCAAATAGGGTGTCGCCGGTAAAGAGCAAACCGTCGGCTTCGTCATACAAGCACACGCCGCCCGCGGTATGCCCCGGCGTATGCAACACCTTGAGCGTAAGCGAACCGGCGGACAAAATGTCGCCGTCCTTAAACAGCATATCCGGCTCCGGTTGTTTAGGCGTTTTCACGCCGAAAAAAAGCCCGTGCTCGTGCGCGGTCTTTAACAGCAAGGCGTCCTTTGAATGTATGGCTATGCTCGCCTCGCGCGCCCTTTTTTTAACCTCGGCATTAGCGCCCACATGGTCAAAATGGCCGTGCGTATTGACAACATAACGGACAACAAGGGAAAACCGCGCTATGGCGTGCCATATCATGTCCGGCTCGCCGCCCGGGTCTATTACAAAAGCGTCTTTTGAAGCGTTATTCCAAACTATGTAACAATTTACGCGAAGCGCCCCAAGCGGAATTTGTATGTAGGACGTCTTTCCAAGGTCTGTTACCGGTATTACTTCTGCCATTTTTTTATCTTCTCCGCGTAGGCTGTTATCAACCCCTTTGCGCTGTGCTCGGTAGGGGCCTCGGCTACAAGATGAAAGTATGCGTGATCCTGACTCGGGTAAGCGGCAACCCAGTCGTCCTTAAAGTCTATTCTTATGCCGTCGATGAGAACAATTTCCTTTCCGCCGGAATCTTCCGCAAGGCGGCGCATTACCATGCCTTTGTTCTCAAACGAACAAGGCACCTTGTCTTTTACGATAATTGACGGCGGCACCTCGCGGACGAGTTTATGAAGCCGCGCGCCGGATGCGGCGAGCATTTCAAGAATTTTAACTATGGCGTACATGCCGTCGAAGTTAGGCTGAAA
>SCQA01000140.1 GCA_004298725.1 bacterium | reverse complement strand
CAGCGGAGAGTAGGTGTGCATTGTGTTAGGTTAGGTTAGGTTAGGTTAGCTATGATTATGCGGAGTATGGCCGGTGGTTTCGCAGTGGGTCTTGCAGTCCTTGCCAAGGGTGTTGACGTGTTTTTCGCAGTGCTTGGTTGTGCATTTTTCAGGCTTATAAGCGTGTACAGGGGCGGAAAAAGAAAAAAGCACGAAAATAATACCAGCGACGCTTAACGTAACAGCCTTCGCGCTAACCAAAGACGCGGTAGCCGGGCCGGGGACACCTACAAGACGCCGGACGCGCTCCTCTGCCCCGCTTCCGGTCAAACCGGATGACGCTGAAAAAGACGCGCTACTCAACCTTGCGGCCTTTATTATGGCGCTTGCAAGGCTGTAAGGCTCTTTCATACGGCAGGCCGCGCTTAAATCAGCCGCGCATTCTTTATTAAAACGCGCGCGTTCAGCAAGCTCTTTTACCATTGGTAAATAAAAGAACAGGTCTTTTAACGCTGTGAGTAGGAAAAACTTCAAAGGGTCTCTGCTCTTTTTATGGTACAGTTCGTGTAAAAAAACACCTTTAAGCTCTGCTACGTCAATAGTCTCGATTAGCCCCTTTGATATGTATATTCGCGGATTAAGCAATCCGTAGGTAAAGGCCGTTTTGCAATCTTCATCGGTTATAAGGACGATTGAACCGCCCGTGTCTTTTACAGGAAGGCGTTTGACCGCGCGCCTTGACGTTATCAGGTTATGAATTGACTTTGCCGTTGCGTAAACAAGGCCGAGCGCAACAAGAACCGCTCCGGCCCAAAGGACGAACAACTTAATAAAATGGGAGTAAGCGAGGCACCTTACGAAGATGGACTGGCAAAATATAAACGCCGCGCCTGTTGCTGAAATTACATCGCCAAGGCCGGTTAAAAAGAAAAGGCCGGAACATAGAAGCACAACGGGAATTATAACAAGAGGTATTGCTACTCGGTTCACTTTAACCCCGATTAAGCCGTCACTTCGCAAGCTTATATAGTATTTTATTTCAGAATCGGCGTAAAGTCAACCCAAACAGCGCAGTTCTTGCCTATAAAGGCCTTTTGCTGTAATATTATGGCAAAATTCTTCGGAGGCGTCTTGATGGTTTTTATAACCATAGAGGGCATAGAGGGCACAGGCAAAAGCACGCAGGCAAGCCTTTTAAAATCATACCTTGAAACTTCGGGAAAGCTCGCAACGCTTGCCGTTAGAGAACCCGGCGGCACCTTAATCGGCGAGAAGCTCCGCGAAGTCCTTTTAAACACCCAACATGAACCGATTGACCCGTGGGCCGAACTCTTCATGTACGAAGCATGCAGGGCGCAACTTGTAAAAAACGTGATACGCCCGGCGCTTGACTTGAAAAAAGTTGTCATATGCGACCGCTTCGTTGACTCAACCGTGGCTTATCAAGGTTATGGCAGAGAGCTTGACATTAAAGCGATAGATATTTTGAATAACCTTGCCACAGGCGGCCTTGCCCCTGACCTTACCCTGCTTATAGATATGACGCCGGAGGCAGGCCTTAAAAGAGCGCTAAACCGCATAAACCGCAAAAACAGCAATAAAAAAGAAGACCGCTTTGAGAAAGAAGCTATTAGCTTTCACCAAAGGGTAAGGCAAGGGTTCTTGGAAATAGCCGATAAAAACCCGGCAAGGGTTAAGGTTATTGACGGTAGCGGCGAAATCCCTTTAATTCACGCACAGATATGTGATATTATAAAAAAATGGGGTCGTTTAAAGACATTATAGGCCATGAACGGGAAATAGGAATTTTAAAAAGCGCCGTTGTATCCGGCAGGATGTCTCACGCGTATATATTCTACGGTCCGGGCGGCATAGGCAAAAAACTTGTAGCGCACACCTTTGCCAACGCGCTTAACTGCAGTAGCCCCGAAGACGGCGACTTATGCGGAATTTGCACTGATTGCCTTGCCGGGTTTCGCGCGAATGTGCTGGAAGTCAACCCTACTGTTGAAGTTAAGAAAGACGTATTTGAAGATGACGAGGAAAACGGCCTTGTACGGGTGCATCAAGTAAGGGAAGTTCAGTCCGCGCTAAGGTATCGCGTAGAGAGGGGCAAAAAAGTTGTTATCGTGAACTCGGCTGACAAGTTCATGCCGCAGGCAGGCAACGCCTTTTTAAAAACCCTTGAAGAGCCGCCGCCCGATTCGATTATAATACTGATAACGTCGCGTCCGTCGGCGCTTCTGCCCACGATACTTTCGCGGTGCGCTAAGCTCGGCTTTCGCGCCTTATCTAACACTGCCGTGGCGTCATGGCTTAGTCAAACAAAAGGCCTTTCGGAGAACGACGCCGTTTTGGCTGGAAAACTCGGCGACGGAAGCCTCGCAATGTCGCTCCGGTACTGCGATGAAGGCCTTGCGGAAAAAAGGCGGACTGCGGCGGAGAACCTTAAAAATCTGGCGCTTGGCAACACGCTTACGGCCCTTGCGCTTGCCGAAAGCCTATGCAAGCGCGACGACCTTGAAGATATGCTTGAGTTTTTCAAAATGCTTTGCCGCGACAGGCTTGCAGGCCTTCTCGGCATGGGTGCTTTAGCCGTAAATTCCAACATAACGGAATTTTCAAATTACGATGCAGGCCAAAAAGACTCTGCTTACAGGGCGCTTCTTGAAGCGTACGCGCTGATTGAAAAAACAAGGTTCGAAACAACGCCGCCGCGCTTCGGCAACAAACTGCTTGCCCTTGAAAGGCTCTTTTTACGGCTGGCGAGAAACAAGGCTTTTGCATAGGATTTGAGGTTTGGCTATCCGCCGCCTAATTAGCAAAATCAGCAAGAAACCGCGGTTTGAAATTAGAAGTTCAGAGGGCTGGGCGCGAGCCTCAATTAACTATTCACGATTCACTGTCTTTAAAGGGGTTTTTACATGGTTAAACTTGTAGGCGTGCGGTTTAAAAGGGCATGCAGAGTATATGACTTTAAGTCCAACGTACTTGACTTGCGCCTTGGCGATATGGTCGTTGTTGAAGTAGAAAAAGGTTTGGGCATGGGCTCCGTTGCCTACAGTCCGAGGGATGTTGACCTTGCCGCGTACCCGAAGCCGCTTAAGAGGGTAATTAGAAAGGCAGACCCAGTAGACCTTGAAAGACATACCTTCAACAGCGAAAGGGAAGAAGAAGCTTTAAGAACCTGCCGCGAAAAGATTGCCGAGCACAAACTGCCCATGAAACTTGTAAGGGTTGAGTACCTCTTTGATTCCAGCAAGGCGATATTTTATTTTACGTCTGAAACCAGGGTGGACTTTCGCGAGCTTGTAAAAGACCTTGCCTCCGCTTTTCACACGCGCATAGAGATGCGCCAGATCGGCGTAAGAGACGAAGCCAAGATGCTTGGCGGCATAGGCCCTTGCGGAAGGGTTCTGTGTTGCACGTCGTATCTGTCGGACTTTGAGCCTGTTACAATAAAAATGGCCAAAGACCAGAACCTCGCGCTTAACCCGGTTAAAATATCCGGCATTTGCGGAAGGCTTATGTGTTGCCTCAGCTACGAACACGGCATGTATCAGGAAATGAAGCGCGAAAGCAAGGCCGCCGCTCAAGCCGCGGCTCAGGGCGCGCAACAAACGGAGCAAACGCCACACCACGGAGCCGCCGGAGCCGAACACGCCTGCGGCGGTGGCTGTCACGGCGCTAACGGCTCGCATAACGCCGCAGAGGCCGTTGGGACCGCGCCGGATAAAATCGAAAGCGAAAAAAAAGTATGCAACGAAAACATAGC
>SCQA01000139.1 GCA_004298725.1 bacterium | reverse complement strand
GCGAAGATAAAAGAAGATTCCGCATGGGAGACTACATAATCATCTACACCGTCAACAGCGTGCATAAAATCGTTACAATCTGCAAAATCAGGCACCGTAAAGAAGTCTACAGGTAAAGATAAAATGAAGCGCGTTTGGCAATTATTTTCTTCAGTTACGCTTACCGTGTGGCTTGCGGCGATTACCTGCGCCGTTACGGCGTGGGGTTCAATTATAGTAATGAAGCACCCGCAGTATTACCGCGGCCTTGACCAGACCGTGCTTTTACAGGGGCTTCTTCACGGCCCTGCCGTCGGACTAAAACTGACTCTCTGGATATACGCGCTTATACTGCTGACTTTTCTATTTACCGTCAATACCGTTGTATGCACGACGGACAGGGTTTATTCCGTCATTAAATTTAAAGCTCCGCTAAAATCCCTCTACCCGCACATCGTGCACGTCGGCTTTGTAGTGGCGGTACTGGGACACCTTGCCGGAAGCGTGGCTGGTTTTAGAAGCTACGGGAACACGCTGACGCAAGGCGAGATTCAACCTGTGCCGTACACAGAAGGTCTGTTCATGCGCCTTGACAGCTTTGAAATGACGCCAACGCCTGAAGGCGAAGTAGAATCCCTCAACACGAAAATAACGCTCCTTTCAGGCGACGCTAAAAACCAAAAAGAAGCGCTTACAGGCAACATAAGCATTAACAGCCCGCTTCTGTACAAAGGCATTGCCTTTTATCACATGGATCAAGGCCAGACCCCGGCCGGACTCAGGCTTGACACCGGCTTCGAGACCGCCTCCGTGCGTTTTTACGGCTCGTCAAAATTATCAGACGGCGGAGAACTAACGCTTGGCGCGCTATACCCTGATTTTGCAATTGACAACGAAGGCAGGCCGGCATCGCTTAGCGAAGAGTTCAGGAACCCTCACGTTGAAGTAATGCTTAGAAGCCCTGCCGGCGCCGTAAAAAGGGCATTTCTTAATGTATCGCGCCCCGGCGGCGCCGTGACGCTTGGCGCGCTTAAAATTCAACTTGCCGATTATGTAATGTCGCCTTTCGTGGTGCTTACCGTTAACAAAGACCCGGGCATCACTCTGATAATAGCCGGTTCGCTGATACTTACCGTCGGCATGATGCTGTTGCTGTTTTTCAGAGGCGAAAGAAGCGAGCTTCTGAAACGCTGATTTTTAAACCGCCGCGCACAGGAAATTAAATGACATACGAACTTTTAACCCTTGTATTTTTTCTTATAGTTATCGTCGCGGCAAGCGAGTTGTTCACCAACGCGATTGAGTCGCTCGGCGCGCGCCTTAACTTCTCAGAGGGCGTTACCGGCTCGCTCTTTGCCGCCGTGGGCACGGCACTGCCTGAAACCATGGTGCCCATTGTGGCTATTGTATCCGGAAACGCGTCGCACGTGTCTGAAGAAGTCGGCGTGGGCGCAATACTCGGGGCGCCCTTCATGCTGTCAACTCTTGCAATGTTTTTAACCGGCGTAGCCGCGTGGCGCTTCAAGCAAAGGCGCGGCTCTCTGGCAATAACGCCTGAACCGACCGGCTACAAGCGCGACATGGAATTTTTCCTCTTTTGCTTCACGCTCGCCTTTCTCGTCGCATTCACACCGCATGATTACAGGCTTGTGAGAGTATTTGTGGCCGTTATTCTCGTCATTACGTATTTTTACTATGTAATGGAGACCGTCAAGGCAAGCGAAGCGCTCGTAAAAAGCGGCCACTCCACCGAAGACGGCAAAGGTCTGTACCTTTCCCGCGTATTTAAAGAGCATATGTTCTTTACCGTGGTTCAATTAATTTTTTCAGTCGCGCTGATTATACTCGGCGCAAAGGGGTTTGTAAGCGGGGTGCAGGGGTTGGCGGCTTATATGCGCTTGCCTATTGTAGCGCTCTCGCTGTTGATAGTACCCGTGGCCACGGAACTGCCGGAAAAAATAAACAGCATCCTCTGGATAAAAAAAGGCAAAGACACGCTTGCCATAGGCAACATCACCGGAGCAATGGTCTTTCAAGGGAGCCTTTTACCTGCCATCGGCATATTCCTTACGCCGTGGACAATAAACCTTACCGTTATGTCAAGCTCGGTTATAACTATAATGGCCGCCGGCTGGCTCTATTTGCTCGCGTTTAAGCGTAAAAGCCTTAAACCCGCCCATCTTTTAGTAAACGGCGCTCTGTACGCCGTATTTACAGGCATAGTAATATTCATGGCCTTACGGCAGTAAAAATCGCCTTGTTTTATGTTTTTTGTGTTTTTTCCTAGCACAGACGCATATACTAAAAGATGCAAATTAAACACCAAAAGGTATACGAATGTGATTTTTCACAAAATGGTCAATTTATAACATGCTGTTTTCATTGACAATACCTGCCTTGGCACGTATTGTGCTTTATTACTAAAACAAAACATTGGACAGGAGGATTTACCATGAAGAAGATTTTCACAACCGTAGCAGTTCTTTTCGTAGCGCTTGCATTCGGCACTGCAGTAATGGCCGCAGAAGCGCCGGCACCAGCCCCAGCCGCACCGGCCGCAGAAGCCGCACCTGCAAAGGCTGAGAAGAAGGCTGAAAAGAAAGAAAAGAAGGCAAAGAAGAAGAAAGCAAAGAAGGCTGAAAAGAAAGCCGAAGCCGCCGCACCGGCCGCAACACCGGCCGCACCAGCACCAGCCGCACCAGCACCGGCCGCAAAGTAATTTAACCGGCGCAATTTGCAACACGCACTAAAAGGCACTGCAGACGCAAAAACGCGTTTGCAGTGCCTTTATTTTTTCCTCTACGCTTTTGCGCTTGCTTTACACATAGAGCCGTTGTATAAAAAATAGAATGCCTAAGTTTAAAACTTATTTTTTAGCTACAAGGCCGCAGTTTCTTCCCGCAGTAGCCGTGCCGGTAGCCCTCGGCGCTTCCTTTTCGTGGAGGTTTTACGCAAGTTTCAACGCGTCCCTTTTCATCCTCTCTCTATTAGCCGCCCTTTTCTATCACGCCGGCATGAACGTGCTTAACGACTACTTCGACTGCTTAAACGGCTCCGACAACATTAATAAAAATGCGTTGACGCCTTTCACCGGCGGAAGCAGGTTCATTCAAAACGGCCTGATGACCGCGCAAGAAACCGCCTTTCTTGGCATCATCCTTATAGCGTGCGGCAGTGCCATAGGCATTTACCTTGCTTATGAAACAACGTGGTTGCTTCTTGTAATCGGCTTTACCGGCCTTTTATCCGGCGTTTTCTACTCGGCGCCGCCGGTTTTTCTTGTGGGCAGAGGCCTTGGGGAACTGACAGTAGGCATTAACTTCGGCTTCCTCACAGTGCTTGGCGCTTACGCGGTACAGACCTCGCGTATTGCGCCGGAAGCGGCGGTTGTTTCTTTGCCAATGTCATTTCTTATCGCGGCGCTTCTTTACATAAACGAATTCCCGGACTACGAGGCGGACAAAGCAACAAGCAAGCGCACGCTTGTAGTACGCCTTGGGCCGAACAGGGCGCGCTTCTACCTTGCTGTGCTTATTGCCGGAGCATACCTTAGCATTGTGCTTGGCGTAGTTTTCGGTTTTTTGCCGAGGCTGTCTTTAATCGCGCTTGGCTCTCTTATTTTCGCCATACCAGCCTCTATGGGCGTAATCAAAAACTACAAAGGCGGTAAAGAGCTTATACCATCCATAAAAGGAATAATTGCCTCTCACCTTACCTGCGGCATACTTCTTACAGCGGCCAATCTTTTGTAGGTTATCGGTTATCTGTGAACGGTTATCAGAAAAAATCAAAAACCACTATGGTTATTTTACCGTTCTCCAATCGCTGATAGTGGATAACCGTCCACTGATAACTGAGAACTATATTTACCTCCGCCTTGACAAACCATTAGGCCGTACCTATCTTTTAATCATAAGCAGTTCATTGCTACAATTTACAAGGAGGTTTCACAATGACTTTTAACGCATATAGCACAACGGGCGAAGTTGAAGGCATACAGAGGGAAATGGACAGGTTGCTGGCGGAGATTTTTCCGCTCTCAGCGCCAAACACTTTCAACGACGCGCGACAAAAAACCGGCCAAACCCGTCCCGCAAACGTCAGGGAAGGCACAGTAGCGCCGCCAATTGACATTATCGATAAGGAAAATGAAATCGTCCTTATTGCCGAAATGCCGGGCGTTGCAAAAGACGGCGTGGACATAACCCTGCTTGAAAACGCGCTAAGCATAAAAGGCGCGATAAAAAACAGCGCCTCTGCCGAGGAAGGCGCCCCATGCTACTCCGAAAGGAAGCACTGCGCGTTTTCAAGGACGATAAAAATACCCGTTAAAGTGGACGAAGGCAGAATAAAAGCGGAGCTTAAAGACGGCCTTCTGACGGTGCGCCTGCCAAAGACTGAAGAAGCACA
>SCQA01000017.1 GCA_004298725.1 bacterium | reverse complement strand
AACCGCCCTGAATGTGTTGCCTTTGACAAAGGTCTTTCTGTATTCAAACGCATTTGTCAGGCGTTTTATGAAAAACTCATTGTTAATGGGTTCGTCATCGCGAGTTAGTATTCTTGCCGTTATTAGGGAATTGGGGTTTGTGTAGGCTACTCCCAAGAACTTTCCTGTTTTATCGGTAAGCTTTGCCAAGCCGCCTGGTTTTAATGTTTTTGGGCTTGCGGCAAGTTCGTTGGAAAAAACCCAAAGGTGGCCGGAGAGTATCCTCGAAGTGCGGTTTACTATTACCGTGTCCATAAGCCTCTTTTAATTGTTTTGATTATTGTAGCGCCGGGTGCCAACCTTCGCATTGTGCAATAAATTATTGGGCATGATTCAATGCGCTTATTACGCTTTTACAACTTTCCCTTTTTTAAGCCCTTTGGCGGCGTTTCTTGTGTCAACGACAAGTTGCGCGTTTTCAACTATCCAGCCGTAGTCGTACGCGGAGTGGTTGGTGGCTATAAGTACGCAGTCATATTTTTTCAATACGCCGGTTGTCAGCTTAACGGAACGCATGGCCGTACCTTTGCCGTGCGCTTTGGCAACCGGCACGAACGGGTCGTTATAATCCACTGCCGCGCCTTTTTCTTTCAAAAGGCGTATAAGCTCAAGGGAAGGCGACTCCCTCATGTCGTCAACGTCTTTTTTATACGCGATGCCGAGAATAAGCACCTTCGCGCCTTTAAGGCTTTTGCCTTCGTTATTTAGCGCTTCGACCACCTTGCCGACGACGTAGTACGGCATATTGGTGTTGATTTCTCCGGCAAGCTCGATAAAGCGCGTGGAGAAGTCGTATTCTCGCGCCTTCCATGTAAGGTAAAAAGGGTCAATGGGTATGCAGTGGCCGCCAAGACCAGGCCCCGGATAGAATGCCTGAAAGCCGAATGGTTTTGTTTTTGCCGCGTCAATTACTTCCCATATGTCGATGTTCATTCTGTCGCAAAGCATCTTCAGTTCGTTGACAAGGGCTATGTTAACGCTCCTGTATATGTTTTCAAGCAGTTTCGACATCTCAGCGGCTTCGGCCGACGACACCGGCACGACCTTGTTTATTATCAGCGAGTAAAGCGCCACTCCGGCTGTAAGGCAGTTTTTAGTTATGCCGCCGACTACCTTTGGCGTAGTTTTGGTGGTGTAGTCCGCTCTGCCCGGGTCTTCGCGTTCAGGTGAAAATACAAGGAAAAAGTCTTTGCCGGCTTTTAAACCCTTCTCTTCAATTTTCGGAAGAATGACTTCCTTTGTTGTGCCGGGGTACGTGGTTGATTCAAGTGATATTATCTGGCCGGGTCTTGCCACGTTTGCGATTATGCGTCCGGCGGCCTCTACGTAGCTCATGTCAGGTTCGCGCGTTACAGACAAAGGCGTCGGCACGCAGATTATAATGGCGTCGGCGTTTTTCAGTTTTGACGCTTCCGTTGTTGCCGTGAATTTTTTGGCGTGTTTTTTTATGTCGTCCGAGTGTATATGTTTTATGTAAGACCCGCCGGCGTTTAACGCCTTGACCTTTGACGTGTCCGTGTCGAAGCCTATTACTTTAAACCCCTCCTCGCAAAATCGCAGAAGTAGCGGCAGGCCGACGTACCCAAGGCCGATTATTCCGATAACGGCGTTTTTCGAGTCTAACAGCGTTAAAAGCTTTTTATAGGAGTTTGTCATTTTTAAGTTTTGCCAACCCTTTGGTTCGCGGTTTATCAGCGTGTTTTTCGCAGTTGCATTATAACAAGAGACGCAATAAAAAAGAACGAGCTTATAAGTATGAATACCGGGCCGGGCGCGAGCTTACGGGAGTATGATATGTATATGCCGAGCGTCGCCGCTATTACGCCGAATATCATGCTCCAAGTCAGAAATGCGCGAAGGCTCTTGGCGATGTTTTTGGCCGACGCCGCAGGAATAATTACAAGCGAGCCCATTAGAAGCGCTCCCACGAACCTTATGCCAAGCGCCACGGCAAGGGCGAATATCAGCAGATAAAAGAACTCAAGCTTTCTCGTTTGAATTCCCACTGAGTGGGCAATTTCAGCGGAGATCATGCAAAGCGTCAGTTTTTTGTGTATATAAAAAAGCGCGAATATAAGAAAAACCGAAAGGCATATTGAGATGACCGACTCAAGCGCGCTAAGCTCGGTTATGTTGCCGAAGAGCGCTTCAAGTAAGTCTTGATTAGGCGTAATAAGCGCGCCGATGGCAAGGCTTGTGGTGAAGAATACGCCGACAATAGTGTCAAGCGACAGGCTTGTTTTGTATTCGACAACCCATATGCCGATAACGGAAATAATTAAAAAAGCCACTGCCCCGATAAACGGGTTGAATTTAAACAGCACGGCAAGCCCCATGCCGGGCAGAGCCACGTGAGACATGGCGTCTCCCACAAGGGCCATCTTTTTAAGAATCGCGAAAGAGCCCAAGAGGCTCGCGCACGCGGCCACGAACGCCGCAACAAGCAAAGGCAGTATCATCTCATTCATTGTATGTATATGTCCGCTTAATCAGTGTTTGTGCTTATGTTCAAAGAACGCCTTTTCCCCGCCGTAAAGGCTGAGTAGTTGCTCGGGCGTTAAAACTTCTCTCGGAGCGCCAAGGCACAGGTTCTGCCTGTTGAGGCAAAGCACAGTGCTCGCGTGGCGGTAAACTACGTTTAAGTCGTGCGACACAAGAATTACGGTCAGGCCGAGGTTTGTTTGCAGGTGGTAAAGCATATTGTATATTGACTCTTGTCCGGCAACGTCAATGTCGGCGGTAGGCTCGTCAAAGAGCAGTACGTCCGGGCTTCCAAGCACTGACCACGCGACGAGAATCCTTTGCCTTTGGCCTACTGAAATTTCGCCGAACCCGGACGCAAGTATTTTCGTGTCAAGCTGGACGTAGCCGAGTACCTCGATAATCTTCTTATCGGAGGGCGCGGACTCGTGCAGATGGAAGAACTCTTTCACCGTAAGGGGCACGTCGGTTTCAATGTCCATCCGCTGAGGCACGTAGCCGCGTTTAATCCCTTGCGACCACGTTACGGAACCGGAGTAATTCATAAGGCCGATTAAAGACTTCAGAAGTACCGTTTTACCAGCTCCGTTTGGGCCGATAATAGCAAGAACCTCGCCTTTTTCAACGCTGAAGTTTATGTTTTCAAGAATTATAGTTCCGGCTATGCTTATATTAAGGTTTTTAACTTCGAGTATTTTCATTGACCTTACAATATCCATATTCCCTGAGCGCGTGTCAAGTATTTTATCTCTAATTTGCCTCTAATGTAAGATAATTTATAATGTACGTGCGGTGCGTTCTTTTGTCTGCTAAACTGACGTTAAAAGTTCGCGCGCATGTTCGTGGAAAACATCTTATCAAAGCCGGCGGATAAATGAAAGTAAAGGTCTGGGACATACCTGTAAGGTTAGGGCATTGGTTGCTTGCGGCCTCGTACCTTGGGGTTTTTTTGACATCAAGAAGCGAACGCCTTCTCGAGTTTCATACCCTTTTCGGGTACTTCGTTCTTGCTATTGCCGTACTGCGCATCTTTTGGGGGTTTGAAGCTCATGGTTATTCCCGTTTTTCGCAGTTTGTTAAAGGCTGGAAAGACGTAAAGGTATTTCTTATAAAGGCAATAAAGCTCGACCTGCCGCGTTACCTTGGGCACAACCCGGCCGTAGGGTGGCTAATAATTTATATGCTTATAGCCTCGGTCGTTACCGCGCTTTCAGGCATAGTTGTTTACAGCGGCGAGGAAAATCGCGGTTTTTTCACTGGGTACTTCACTTATGACGCGGCTGTTTATGCCCGCATGGTACACGAGTTCTTCGCGTATTCGATGGTCGGCATGGTAGTCGTCCATATCAGCGCCGCTTTATTCCACGACTTTATTTTGCGTGAAAACATAATCCTTTCCATGCTGACCGGCACAAAGGAGGACGAGCACAGCTACGATGACAGAATATCGCATCTTGGCGCGCGTGAAGGCAGGCACGCGCTTCGTTTTGCCGTTTTCCTGCTTGTTACGGTTCTTGGCGGCCTTAGCTTGATTTTTCTGCCGCCGGAAGGTAAAAGCGACATTGCGTCTTTAATGTCGCCAAGAATAAGAACATCCAAGGGCTTTTTAGTGCATATTAAGCCTTCAAAGGCATGGCAGAGCGAATGCGGCATGTCGTGCCACGACGTGTTACACCCCACTCTTCTTCCGGCGGATTCGTGGCGTAAGATAATGGGCGGCCTTTCCAACCACTTCGGCGAAGACGCCGGACTCAGCGAAGATTTAAAAAAAGAGATACTTGATTATCTTACGGTCTCGTCAGCCGAACATTCCACGTCTGAGGCTTCGATGAAGATTTTACGTTCTTTGTCTAAAGGCGACGTGCCTCTGCGCGTTACAATAATTCCGTTTTGGGTTGAAAAACATTCTGATTTGACGGACGCTGATTATAAAAAACCCTCTATCGTCAGTAAAAGTAACTGCAAGGCTTGCCATCCTGGGGCTAATGTAGGCTCGTTTGAGGACAGGGATATTGAAATACCAGAGTAATTTTTTTCTTGTTCATTAAAACTTTTTCATGCAAAATATATGTCGCCGCGCTTTAGCATGGAATTTAGACGCTACAAAAAAAGAGGGGGAAAGTTTTGATGAGAAAGGGAATTTTATTTTTTTTAGCCGCCGGTGTTATTACTTTAATGGGCGCTACAACTGTCTTCGCGGCAAGCAAACCCAATGGCAACGTGCAGGAGCTTGTGAACGCATACCTTGCCGACGCGCGGAAAAATGACCCATCTGTCAAGGGTTTCAGCGCGGAAGACGGGAAAAAGTTTTTTAACCAAAAGAGAGTTCATTCAATTAAAAAAGTGGAAATGTCTTGCGTCAACTGCCACACGACTAACCCCATGCAACCCGGCAAGACCCCGGTCGGCAAGGTTATAGAGCCGCTTGCGCCGTCGGCAAATAAGGAGCGTTTCACGGACACCAAGAAGATTGAAAAATGGTTTAAGAGGAATTGCGAGGGCGTTCTTCAAAGGGAATGCACTCCAAAGGAAAAGGGCGATTTCATAACGTACCTGTTTTCGCTCTAAATACGAACGGCACGGCAGAGTGGAATGACTTGGCTAAGTGAAAAGCAAAAAACTCTCCTTTGGAAAGGGATGGTAGGGGGAATACAGGTTTCACACCTGTTTCTATGGAAACGAAGCTCATGGCAGATATGTTTTGTTCCTTCTCCCCAAGGGGAGAAGGCCGGGTTGAGGGGGGGGTTTTATTGCTGTCAGGAGTTAGCTATCCCTGTTTGGATTTCTCCTGACAGAGATGTAATAAGGTATGTGGCAAGAAGGGTTTTATAGCGGTACAGTTTGATAACGCGCATTACTTAACAAGGGAGGTTTCTTTAATGAAGACAAAGACTATTTTAACCGCTATAACAGGCGTTGCTATTGCGGCTGGGCTGTTATTTGCATCGGCGGATATGTCAATAGCCAAGGAACGGCGCGACGCATATTCTTTTCCGCAAAACGCGGCTTACAAGCAGGAGTGCTCCTCGTGCCACTTTCTTTATCACCCGGGGCTTTTGCCGCTTCGCTCATGGCAGGAACTTATAAATAAGTCTGATAAGCACTTTGGTGAAAACCTTAGTCTCGAAGTAAAAGATAAGGAAGAGCTTTTGAAGTATTTCACGGCAAACTCCGCTGATAAGTCAGGCGCGGAATTTTCAAGAAAGATTATGGGGTCAATAGCCGTTGACGCAACGCCGGTAAGAATTACGGAGACGTCCTACATCCAGAGAAAGCACCGCAAGCTGAAAAAAGACGTTTTTGCCCGCTCAGCCATTAAGAGCTTTTCCAACTGCGGCGCCTGCCACACCAAAGGCACGGAAGGCGACTTTGAAGAGGACAACGTAAAGGTGCCGAAGTAGGGGG
>SCQA01000138.1 GCA_004298725.1 bacterium | reverse complement strand
GCGTTAGTGGAAATTGATGTCATAATCAACATAGAAAGATTCCATCCTGAAGTTCATCCGTTGCAAATCCCATTACACACATATTTGTTTCATGGCTGACCACGCAGATTTATTGATTAGTCATTCATCACGGAAGGGTTGGAAATTTTATGAGAGAGAGAGAGAGAGAGAGAGAGAGAGAGAGAGAGAGAGAGCAAAAATGAGACCACCTCTTGGCATACGCAAAAAACTAATGCTGGCGCTTCTTGCCATGCTCGTTCCGCTTGCTATTTTCACAATCTTAACCGTTTACAACGAGCATAAGATTAATCTTGAAATAGATAACTTAAGATATAAGCATAATGAACTTCAGCTTGTCTCAAACATCCAGCTTACTTTAATCAAAACGCTGATGCCAGCTAACGATTACATTATTACCGGCAACATAGCATATCTTAAAAACTTCAAGAAAATCTCAAGCGAGATGGAGCGGCATATAGCAAGTATACGGCTTTCATTAGCTGACAAAGAAGAAAAACATGATGTGGACGGTGAGTTTAACTTCAAAAATGAGTTAATTTCAGACTGGAAAAACATCAAGACAACAAGCCTAAGAATATTTCAAATCAAAAACCCTGTAGGCAACAAAACAGCCTTAAATTTAATGGAGGAGATGGACTATAAATACGGCTACCCTGCTGTAAGCCGGCTTGATGAATGGCAACGGCTTGAACTAATTCAATTTACTCATGCTGAGGCAAACTTAACAGCCACAACGCACCGCCAGCTTACGGTAACAATACTGAGTTCCATTATCGTTGCGATTACAGGCGTGTTCTTTGCCTTTTTATATTCAAACAGATTTACAAAAGCGATTAGAACGCTTCAAAAAGAAACGTCAGCCATTGCAGGCGGCGCGTTTAGAGGCAACATAGAACTGAATACCAACGACGAGCTTTCAAACCTTGCCCATGACATCAATAAAATGTCCGGCGCGCTGGAAAAGTCATACTCACAACTTGAAGAAAAAATAGCTGAAAGGACAAAAGAGCTGGCGAAGTCTGAAGAAAAGTACCGCCAAATAATTGAGCTTTCAAGCGAACATATCTGGACTCTTGACACCTCCGGCAACATCACCTTCATCAACAAACGCACAGAAAACGCGCTTAACTATACGCTTGACGAATTGGTTGGCAAGTCATATCAACCTCTTATTCCTATAAATGACCTGCCAGTGGTAGAGGCGGCCATGCAAAAAGCGCTTAATGGAGAAGAAGCAACATACGAAACAACGGTTTTAAAAAAGAATGGCGAAATATATTCAATTATCGCAACAATCACGCCTATCAAAAATAACGGCATAATTACGGGCGTGCTCGGCTTCAGCAGAGACATCACCGCGATAAAATCAGCTGAAGAAAAATTAGCTGAGAGGGTCAACGAACTTGAGAGGTTCAGGAAAGCCACTCTTCAACGCGAAGTACGCATGAAAGAACTGCGGGATAAGATAAAGGCGCTTGAACAGGCCTTGAAAACCAGCATGCTCGGCGCGTGAATAATGTAGTGCGAGGCGGTCGCCTCGCCTGTTGCATTTCAGGCGAGCAAAAATACGAGGCTAACCGAAAATGCAACCCGGCATGAGCCTCGCGCTACGAACTGCATTTTACATCAAGGAGCAGACGATGCAAAACGACGCTTTAGCGGAATTCTTTAAAATCATAAACCTCTGGAACTGGGCGCTGTTTAAAGGCGCCACTGCGGTATTCGGCAATGACGCGCCCTACGTCTTCCGCGAGGCCGGAAGAGCCGCCATTGATAAGCTCAAAACCGAGGGCATTGACCTTATCAAGGATACTCCAGCCGAAACCATCAACGCCATATACGATTACCTTACCAAACACGGCTTTTTCGAGGAAGCACACGCCACGCTTTTAACGGAAAAGGATGGCGATGGCGCTTATTATGAAGTCCGCGAAAAAGGCTGTGCAATAATCGGCTCAAGCCTTTGCGCCTTGCACAGCGGCACGGACGGCACCAAAGCCTGCCCGTGCTACAACATGTTGGAGTACGCCTTGAATTCCAAGTTCGACCTTGATTTAAAATTGGAAAAAAATGAAGTAAAACACCGCGCCGACGGAGAGTTAATAAACCTAAAGCTCGTCCATTTAAGCGAAGAACAACATAACGCCATAACCCTTTCCGACGAACTGCGCGTGGCACACGCCGAAACCGCAAAAATCGCGCAAAAGTACAAGGGCATTGTTGACGCCGCGCTTGACGCCATCGTCAGTTGTGACGACTTAAATAAAATAACCATATGGAACGTGGCGGCGGAAAAGATGTTCGGCTACACCACTGAAGAAGCCTTTAATATGAGCCTTGACATTATAATTCCTGATGACCAAAGAGAAATGCACAGAACCGCCATCGCGCGGTTTGTTCAAAGCGAAAAACCGGTGCTTATAGGCAAGATAACCGAAATAGAGGCCTTGAAAAAAGACGGCTCGACATTTCAGGCGGAAATGAGCCTTTCAGCCAGTAAAAATAACGATATGTGGCACTTTACCGCCATCATACGGGACATTACCGAGCGTAAAAGACTTGAAATAAGCCTGCAAGAGCGCATTGATGAACTTAATAAATTAAACAAGTTCATGATAAACAGAGAAGTGAAAATGGAAGATCTGCGAAAAGAAATACGCGAATTAAGAGCTAAGATTTCCACGCTTGAGCGGAAAAAGCCGGAAAAGACATGAAGAAAAACGACACGCACAATAACACGCCTGACTTTGCCCGCCCCGCTGACTTAACCGACGCGGAGAATGAGCGCAGGGCCATGCTCTATTTGCTTGAAGACCTCGAGGAAACCACCGAAGCCGTGTCAAAAGGAAAAAAGGAATGGGAAGCGACATTCGACGCAATTCCGGACGCCATCTTAATCCATGACAGAGACTTTAAAATAATCAGGTGCAACAGCGCCTACGGCCGCGCCGCCGGCATGGATTTTAACGACATGATGGGCAAGCTTTACTATGACGTCTTTCCAAAGACCGGAACGCCGTTTAAAATGTGCGCGACCCTTGAAACTGAAAAAACAATATCAGATGAACAGAAGCGTTGGTCCGAAGAGATGGCTTACCAGAACAAGTTTTACAGAGTAACCGGCTTTCCGTTGGCAATCAATTCGGATAACGTCAACTACGTGCATATCATCGAAGACATCACCGAGAAAAAAGCCGAGGAGACGGCGCTTAAGGAATCCGAATACAGGTACAAAACGCTCTATGACAACTTAAACGACGCCGCGTTTCTGGCCGAATCTGATACCGGCTTGATAATTGAATCCAATAAGCCCGCTGAAATTCTTCTCGGCAGACCGGTGCAGGAGATAATAGGCATGCACTTCAGCCAACTCCACCCGGCTGAAAAAACCGCGGAGTACGAAAAACATTTCGCCACGCATGTGAAAAAAGGGCGCGGGGCTGATTACGAGGGCGAAGTAATAAGAAAAGACGGCAAGCTTGTGCCTGTGTTCATATCCGCGCACCCGCTTGTTATCGGCGACAAGCGGCTTATATTCGGAATCTTCCGCGACCTTACGTTTCAAAAAGAATCCGAAGAAAAGATAGCGAATGAAGCCGCGCTTACAAAGCACCTGCTTATGATAGCCAACGCCACGGCAAGCACAACGGATACTGAAAAGCTAATGGGGCAGGTGGTTGCCTGCGTAAAACAGATACTGAAGTGCGACTGCGTGCTGTCTTACCTGTGGGACGACGAGGCGGCAATCTTCAGGCCGTGCCGCGCCGAAGGCATAAGCCACGCTCAGATATCTTTCTTTATGACCGAGCTTGTTAAAAGCGCGGCGCTGATGGTTAAAAAGGCCGTTGACAATAACGGCATAGGTGAAATTAAATTGGAAACCGGTTCTGAAGAAGAACCGCTCGGAGGCCATTACAACTGGTTAGAGGATGCCGGCACCCTTGCCGTTTTGCCTATTGCCGGCAGGGATGGCTACCTTGGGCTTATAGTATGCGTATGCGGCAGAACAAACCCCAAAGCGAAAACAGACATCGCCCAAAGGGACAAGGAATTACTGCGCGGCATAGGCCAGCAGATTTCAGTCTCCCTTGAAGAGGCGCGGCTTTACAAAAAAGCGCTTGACAAGACAATGGAGCTTTCGCACAAAGTAGAGACCATACAGGTGATGAACAACATAGACAGAAACATTTTGTCTTCCTTAGAGCCGCAGGAGATACTTGAAACCGTTGTCAGGCTCATTCCGCAGGTTGTTGCCTGCGACAGGACCGCCGTCAACATAGCGGACAGGAAAAAAGGCGGCTGGTTCGTAAAAGCCGGGTTCGGGCTTGCAAGCTACAAAGTAGGCGACTTCATACCTTTTTCAGAGACTACTCTGACGAATATTCTAAACACCGGCAGAACAGAATACATTGCGAATTTGAAAGAGGCCGGCGCGTCCCTGCCGCTTGAAAAAAGAATTCTAAGCGACGGCTTTCTTACGCTACTCAGGATACCGTTTGTGGTAAAAGGCGAGGTTACCGGCGTATTGCACGCCGGAGCGCGACGGGCTTCGGCATTTACCCCCGACGACCTCTCCACGCTTAAAAACCTCTCCGCGCAGATAGGCGTGGCGCTTGAGCACACAAAAACGCTTAAAGACCTTGAAGACCTCTTCATAGGCACGGTCAGGGCGCTTTCAAACGCCATTGACGCGAAAAGCCCTTGGACAATGGGCCATTCCGAAAGGGTTACAAGCTACGCGCTGAAGATTGCCAAAACAATCGGACTGGAAGATGAACGGCTTAAACGCCTTGAAATAGCCGGACTTTTGCATGACGTGGGAAAGCTTGGCACTTACGAGACCATACTCAACAAACCCGGAAGGCTAACGGACGAAGAATTAGCGATAATGCAACAACACCCGGCGCAAGGGGCCGCAATACTCGCGCCGATAAAACAGCTTGAAGACATAATACCGGGCGTTAAATATCACCATGAATTCTACGACGGAAACGGCTACCCTGAAAAACTTAAAGGCGACGATATTCCGCTTATGGCGAGAATACTTAAAGTGGCGGACACGGTTGACGCAATGGCCGCGGACAGGCCGTACAGAAAAGGCAGGTCTTTTGATGCCATTATTGCGGAACTTAAAAAGTTCTCAGGCATACAGTTCGACCCGTCCATTGTTGAGGCCTTTCTTAAAACAACCAACGGCTTGCAACCTACCGATAATGCCGGTCCTGTTTGATGGGTAGAGGCGGGATTCAAACCTGTCTCTGCAACTGATTATAATATGCACGGACGAACACAGCACGCAAAATAATCAGCTACGCAATCAATAGCAACTAACGTAGCCAAATCGAATTCATTAAACCCTAATCGAACCGACAAGCTCGCCAAGCGTCATGGCGTGGCGTTTAAGATAATCCGCAATGCCGCTGGCGATCTTAACTGCCGCGTCCGGGTCCACAAAACTCGCGGTTCCTACCTGCACCGCGTCCGCGCCGGCAATTAAAAACTCAAGCGCGTCCGAGGCCGTCATTATGCCGCCCATGCCGACAAGCGGCACACGCGCAACCTTTTTCGCCTCCCAGCAAAGCCTTACCGCCACGGGCCTTATCGCCGGGCCGGAAAGGCCGCCGGTAACGTTTTTAAGGTACGGCCTCCTCTTTTCAACGTCAATTGCCATGCCTGTTAGCGTGTTTATCAGCGATATGGCGTCGGTTCCGGCGTCTTCAACAGCCTTCACCATTACCTTTATATCCGTAACATTAGGCGAAAGTTTGGTTATCACCGGCAGACGTGCCGCGTCTTTCACTGCCTTAACAACGGCATATGCCTGAAGCGGGTCCGTGCCGAATACTATGCCGCCTTTTTTCACGTTAGGGCAGGATATGTTTATTTCAAGGGCTGATACCCCCGGGCAATTGTCAAGCCTGTGCGCCACTTCGGCGTACTCGTCAATTGTTTCGCCGAATATATTGGCTATCACGCGTGTGTCAACGCCTCTTAAAAACGGCATTTTATCTTTAATAAAAGCGTCGACGCCGACATTTTGAAGCCCTATGGCGTTTAACATGCCGCACGGAGTTTCAACGGTACGGGGGCCGGGGTTGCCTGCCCTCGGCTTTAATGAAAGCCCTTTTACGACAATCGCGCCAAGCTTGTTTAAATCCGTGTACGCGGCGAATTCGGAGCCGTAGCCGAACGTGCCTGAAGCCGTCATAACCGGATTTTTGAACTTCACTCCGGCTATTACAACCTCAAGAGGATTTGACTTGAGCTTTACTCTCGCGGGCTTTTTCAAAACGCCTCCCAGTCTATATCCGCGCCGTCAAAGACAGGTCCGTCCGAGCAGACCATCTTGTATTCCCTGTTTTCAATGACTCCGGACGGGTCATAAACGCCGCTATGCTTGCCCGACTTGACCGCACACCCAAGGCACGCGCCTATGCCGCAGGCCATGGCCCTTTCAAGAGAAACAAAACAAACGGCGCCAACGGTTGCCGCGATAGCCGCCGTCGCTTTAAGCATTGCAACAGGGCCGCAGGCATACACGACGGAATCATTCGTAATCTCGTCTTTCAAAAGGTCTGTAGCAAGGCCTTTTTCACCGGCGCTTCCGTCCTCGGTGGCTACGCGAAGCTTACAGCCGTTTTTCTTAAAACCGCTCGCGAGCTGAACCTCCGCCTTGCTCCTGCACCCAAATAGCGCCGTGCCGCTTCCAAGCGCCTTTGCGAAAAAAACAAGCGGCACCATGCCCATGCCGCCGGAAAGAAGAATTACCTTTTTATTTTCATGCTCTGCTTTAAGCGTAAAGCCGTTGCCGAGAGGCCCAAGCACGTCAATGCCGTCGCCCTTGACTTTTTGCGAAAGTATTTTGGTGCCTTTTCCAACGACTTTATAAAGAAGCTCTATGCCGTCGTCGCCAAACGTCTTCTTGCCTCCGGCGTTAATCACGCTGTAAATGCCGAGAGGCCGCCTTAAAAGCGGGTCAAAGCCGCCGGACGTTCTAAGCATCACAAACTGCCCGGGCGCCGCTTTCGCGGCCTTCCACTTAAGCCCAAGCAGAAAATACCCGGGCAGAATTTCTTTATTGTAAAGTACGACGGCTTTGGTGTCAGGTGATTTTTTCATGCGGTTTCGTTATCAGTGCGAAATAAAAATGAGATGGGAACCTAACCTCACGCGCAACCG
>SCQA01000016.1 GCA_004298725.1 bacterium | reverse complement strand
GTGGTCTTCAATCGCTGTTTTGCCCATGCCCGTTACTATGATTATTTCTTCAAGGCCGGAGGCTTTTGCCTCTTCAACCGCATACTGAATAAGCGGCTTGTCCACTAAAGGGAGCATCTCTTTGGGTATGGCCTTTGTAGCCGGAAGAAACCTTGTGCCGAAACCTGCCGCCGGAAAGACGGCTTTCTTGATGTTCATGTTAGGATAATAGTAAGTTTTTTGCCGGAAGTCAAGAAGGCGGCCTGTGATTTGGAGACGATTCATATAATGCGGTTGATGGTCTTGCATAAAAGAACGGGATGTGTTAATGAACTATGGAATATATGTGGCACTAACACGGCAATTCTAAAGGCAGGCGCTAAAGATGAACCTCGGCTATAATCAGAACGTAACGTACAAGGGTATTGTTTATCATGTTCAGACGGAAGACGGCGGCAAGAGCCACCCGGTAGTTACCACGCTTCTCTTTGTCGGCGGCACTATAATATCTTCAAAAAAAACGAGCTATGCCGACATAATAAAGTCCGATCAGCTCGACGTCATAGTGAAAGACCTGATTAAAGAGCAACATGCGTCCGTTGTTAAGGCTCTGCTTTCAGGCGCTTTTAACAAGCCGGAGACCAAGTAGGCGCGTTGTTGCCGCTATAATCTATTTTAAGTGAAAATATAACAATGACAATAACCGCCGTTCGTGGTTTTAACGACATACTGCCCGGAGAAACCGGGTTGTGGAGGCATATCGAGGCTGAGGCTTTTAAGGTCTTTTCTTCCTACGGCTTTTCGGAAATAAAAACTCCGCTTGTTGAAAAAACAGAGCTTTTTTCGCGCTCCATAGGCGAAACAACGGACATAGTTGAAAAGGAAATGTACACCTTCCCGGACAGGCACGGCGACTCGCTTACGCTAAGGCCCGAAGGCACGGCTTCCGTTGTAAGGGCGTTCGTAGAGCACAGGCTTTATGTTACGCCCGTTGTAAAGCTTTTTTACTCCGGCCCGATGTTCCGCTACGAAAGGCCGCAAAAAGGCCGCTACCGCCAATTTTACCAAATCGGAGCGGAGGTGCTTGGCACCGAAAGCCCCAAGGCCGACGCAGAAGTCATATCCATGCTCATGGCGCTGTTTGAAAGGCTCGAGCTTAAAGGCGTCGCGTTAAATATCAATTCACTTGGTTGCGCCGGGTGCAGGCCGGCTTACAAAGAACAATTAAGGGCGTATCTTTACGGCGTTACTGAGAAGCTCTGCGAAAACTGCGTAAAGCGGATTGACGCGAACCCTCTAAGGGCGCTTGATTGCAAAAGCGCGGGGTGCGTTGAGGCAACGGCAAGCGCTCCGGCCATAACAACGGCCATATGCCCTTCATGCAAGGGACATTTTGAAAAAGTGCTGGTGCGTCTTGGCGAATTAAATATCAAGGCAAAAATCAACCCGCGCATGGTAAGAGGGCTTGATTACTACACCAAGACGACGTTCGAGATAACCGCCGAAGGCCTCGGGGCGCAAAACGCCGTTGCCGCGGGCGGCAGGTACGACGGCCTTGTAACCGAGCTTGGCGGGCCCGAGACGCACTGCATAGGGTTTGCCATTGGGGTTGAAAGGCTGGCCCTTCTTCTTGGCGACAGTCTGGATGATAAATACAGAGAACCCCTTGTGGCGTTCATACCGCTTGGCGTCGAGGCCTATAAAGAGGGTGCGGCCATTGTCAAGGGCTGGAGAGAGGCGGGGCTTAGGATTATCGAGGATTACGACGGAGCCTCGCTTAAAAGCAGTATGAAGCTTGCCGACAGGCTTGGCGCGGACTATGCGGCCATACTCGGCGAAGACGAGCTAAAGCAGGGGGTCGTTACCCTGAAAAACATGAAAACAGCCGCGCAGGAAAAGATTTCGTGGGATAAACTTGCAAGTCGTATTAACGAAGATATA
>SCQA01000137.1 GCA_004298725.1 bacterium | reverse complement strand
CGGCTTTTTCACGCGAACCAGCTCTAATCAAGCGGAATATTGCTGAAATGGACATTTTAAAACCTTATTAAGCAGTTTTTATTGCTCCGCAACATAATGGCAAATACTATGGGAGGCGCTTACCTTTCATATAAGCAGATTGAAAAAAAGGGAGGCCGACGGCGCCTCCCTTTTTAAAGTTTCCATTAACAAACTACTGCTACTTCGGGTGACGATTCACCTTTACGCACACGTCAAACACATAGCGCTAACCCATATTAACCTATGTCGCTACTCTTAGAACGCGGAAAAGAGCATTGCCGTAGTCAAGTTTTTACCTGTTGCCGGCCTCTGGTCAAACGCATTTCCGCTGTACCATGAGCTTACAAGCTGAAAAAATATGTTCTGTGTGATGTTATAGTTCGCACCTGCGGTATAAGCGTTTGTGGAATAGTTAGCCATACTGCCATTAAGGCTTCCGCCCTTACCGTTTACGTAGCCGCCTATAAGCGTAAGCCTACCCGGCAGAATGCCGAACTCGGCGGACGCTGTCCACGCCTTCTTATTTTCCATGGTGCTTGAATTAAAGAGGTTTCCGTTCTGCCCAATAAGCGTATTTACATCCTTTGACTTCTGAGAGTTACCATAGGTGAGGTACACGCCAAGCGGCCAATTGATTAACGTGCCCTGCGCCTGCGCGTCAAGTGCATATGCCCTTGCTATATCCCTTGTGGGTTGAGTCCGTCCATCTCCCGATGCCGTCGAACCATATGTTGTCTTCCCATGCCATATCTGACCGCCTACGGCAAGGTCCCATCCAGCAATGGTTGGCGTAAGTATTGCCCTGCCGTAATTTAGGTAAGGGCCTGCGTCAATAGTTGTGCCGTGAAGCGGCGCCCACATCGTGTAATTAAGCGTCCACAAACTTTGAGCCGCCACAAACGCAAAGCCTGTTGCCTTAGTTGAAGTGCCTATATACTGCTGGGCGGACGTTTCATTTCTGTGCTCTATGGGACGAATCATCCTGACCGCGCCGGTGTTAAGCACTTCCGCCGGATAAGCCGCGCCGCCGGCGTCCGTGGTGAACGGTATTATTTCCAGATGTGTATTGGCAACTTCGTAACCTATGGGCATTTTAAAAGAGGTAAACCTGTTGCTCGGGTTTCCGGATGTTAAAGATGCCTCAAGAAGATAGCCGATATGCTCGCCTGCACGGCCGCCGAGCATAAGGGCGCCTTCATCCGGGAACTGAAGTTCGCCTTTGTTTGTGCCGCTTCTTGTACCGTTGACAAGAGTAGTGTTGGTATTGGCGTCGTCGCCGCCGGTTGTTTTCTGAAACCTTACCTTGGTTACAAGAGACGCGTTAAGAGTTACCGGAAGCGAAAGGGCCTCGCCTTCAATCATGCTCTGGCCGCCGCCCATGGTGTAACCGCCCTGCTTAAATGAACGGCCAAACGCGTTCAGGGTTGGAAAATGCTGGAAATGGCATGTGTTGCACGCCATGCCTGTCTGCCTTGCGAACATCGGAACCGCTTCGGCCTCATTAGGCGCATTGAAAAACAATGCAGTTAAAGCAATAAAAAGTACCGCCAGAAAACTCTTCTTCATAGCCCCTCCTTTTTATGTTAACTAAATTTATAGAGACGCGAACTAAAGTTCACGATGCATGGAGCTTAAAACAAGGCAATTGCTTACTAACGAATACCCATTTTTATTTTCTCTAAGGTCTGACAAATTATAACAACTATAACAGACTTGTCAAGCCGTTTTTAGAACTTTTTTATATAGCTTTGTTACTTTGGCCTAAATAGGGCTTATTATCGTTAAACAGCATATTCTTTTCTTAACGCATTTTTTTACATACGTCGTACGGCACAAAGTTTTTCAAACCAATAAAAATAATAGCCCAACTTTGCCATGCCAATGACTGTCAGCAATTCACCGCAAAACGCCTTCCTGAATACCGCCGTCGTACGCATTATTGACAGCGCCGTCAATTTTTGATACACCTGATATTTGCTTTGCCACATGAAAAGCCCGAGTGGCGGAATTGGTAGACGCACGGGACTTAAAATCCCGAGGGGTGAAAACCCCGTGCCGGTTCGATTCCGGCCTCGGGCACCAATTAAGAAGAGCAGTGGCATGTTTTTGCCACTGCTCTTCTTAATTGGATTTTTGATGAGGAATCGAACGGCATTCCCTCACCGAGCTAATGCGAGGAGCAGGCCTTTCGGGAGAAAGGTCGGCAGAGGGGATGCGCGGGTCAGAGCGCGGACGCGGGAGCGTCAAGCGGGGACCTTCGATTCCGGCCTCGGGCACCAGTTAACTCGCTCAAAAATAAACTAACAAAAGCGTACCTTTCTCAATATTTTAAATTCACTTCACCTCAGCCCTTCTTAACCACGTAACCTTACGCACATACACCGCCCTCAAAACACTATAACATTCATTGCCTGTTACGCTAATACGTAGCAATGATTCTTTTTTTTTACAGCTATCAGGCTTTAAGGTATTTTTCACTTCAACTAAGTACGCAATAATGTTATTATATTAATTATGCGCCATTGTATGCGCCTGAATAGCTTTATTGCTTGAAAATGCGTAAAACCTTTGGGTCTTAATCGTGGATTCAGACAGGAAGCACCTTATGTAATCTTTAAAAAATAGATATTTACAACTAAGCTATCAAGTACTATATATAATGATACTATAAAGAAGACATTATAGTACACTATATCAGTCCGGTCAGACGCATCATCATTGGCATACTTGCCGGTTTGCCTGCCAGTTTGCCCTTCTGGCACTTCCGGCCAGATATGCAACCTGCAAGCAATAATTCGCTGAACTAACTGTATTTCCTAATTTTAGGAAAAAACATTTACACTTATCCGCCTGTAACCAAAACGAAATCAAGGCGGACATATACACATTCAGGAGAAGACTTATGTTCTTAAAAAGATTGGAATGCCTGCTGATACTCTTACCTGTGGCGCTTTTTATATTCGGATGCGCTTCAACGGAAAAACTCGTTAAAGACACAGCCAATTCCGATTCCGTTGCAGAAACCCCAAGCGGCGCGGAAGGAGAGGCGGCCCCGAGGATAGCGGAGCTTATACTTGGCCCTGGCGATAGAGTGGATGTTTCGGTTTACAGAAATGACGACCTGAAGTTTACCCAGACAATAGGCCTTTCAGGAAAGATCATTGTGCCAATGGTCGGCGACGTTCAGGCCGCCGGTCTTAGCGTATATCAATTAAGAGATAAGCTCCGCGAAGGCCTCTCCAAATACATAGTGGCTCCGCAGATATACGTAGGCGTGGCCTCAACCCAAAGCCAGAAAATAATGGTGCTTGGCGAAGTAAAGACCCCCGGAATATTTCAGGCCGAAGGGTACATGACCGCCTTGGACATAATAGCAAGGGCCGGCGGAACCACGCTTGACGGCAAAAAGCAAAATGTCCTTCTCATAAGAGGCACCGCTAAAAAACCGCAAGTCAGGGTGCTTGACCTTGAACAGGTGTTTGCAAAAGGCGACTTGAAAGATAACGCCGTGCTTCAGCCCGGCGACATTATCTATGTGCCAAGGACGTTTATATCTAACGTTGACAGGTTCTTTACCCACCTCTCAACCATACTGTCTCCGTTTCTGCAGGTTGAAACCGGCTATTTCTTAGGACAGCAGATAAACAACTCAACCGGAAGCCCTTCGATAACTCCTAAATAAACGCGCCGGATATACGCCATGACACTTATCGAGATGCTGGAAAATGCCATAAAAGCGCATCCTGAAAAGGCCGCGATAATCTGCCGCCAAAGGAGCATAAGCTACTCTTGCCTTGGCGACATAGTCAACAAAGCCGCTAACGCGCTAATAGGCTTCGGCCTTAAAAAAGGCGACAGAGTGGGCATTATGGCTCCGAGGAGTTATGAATTGGTCGCAAGTTTTCTTGCGACGTCAAAGGCAGGCGGCATTGCCATGCCTTTAAACTTCGAACTCCCGGCCTCCGGCGTGCGCGCCGTTATAGAGGCCACCGCGCCAAGGGTCATCTTCGCGCACGGCACATTCATCGGGCTTCTTGAAGAAGCAATATCCGGGATCTCCGGCATATCAATAATAACATTCGGGGACAACGCCGGCGATTACCTTAAATGGGAAGATATTGAAAAAAACGGCAGGGCTGATGCGCCGCGAGTGGAAGTAAAGCCTGAAGACGTCTTTTACCTCAACTATACGTCCGGTTCAACCGGCAGTTCAAAGGGAGCAGTTACAACCCACCTTAACGTCTATTGGAACACTCTTTCCGCGGCGGACGCGCTCGGGCTTACACGCGACGACGTGCATATCTGCATGTTTGCCCCGTTCGCGCACCCGCATGAGCTGTTCGCGCGGGCATTGTTTCTTGGCGGCACAAGCGTCATCGTAAACACGGTTTATCCGAAGTCCATTGCTGAAGCCATTACGGAAAACAAGGTCACTTGCATGATGGGGCTTGCGCCGATGTATGAAAACCTTCTTGAGCTGGTTGAACATCACAAAAATTACGATTTAAGCTCTTTAAGGGTTCCTGAAAGCGGAGGAATGTTCACGCGGCAAGAGCTTATCGAGCGGTTTAAGAATGAAGTGGGCGCGTCAATAGTGCCGGTCTGGGGAAGCACCGAAACAACCGGCATCGCGCTTGCCAACCGCCCCGGCAGTCCGCAACAACCCGGCTCGGTGGGAACGCCCTGCAAAGGTTACGAAGTAAAGATAGTTGACGACAGGAATGAAGATACGCCAACAGGCGAAGTCGGCGAAATGATATTCAGGGGGCCTGCCGTAGTTAAAGGATATTTCGAGGAGAACGAAAACAAAACCGCTTCTTTCAAAGACGGCTGGTATTACAGCGGAGATTACGCAAAGATGGACGGAGCGGGAAACTTCTACTTCGTCGAGAGAAAATCAGGAATGATGAAGATAGCCGGGCTTAAGGTTTACCCCTTGGAAATAGAACAGGTACTGCTTGACCACCCCGGCATCAAGGAAGCATCTGTAGTTTCCGTAAAGGACAGGCTAAGAGGGGAAGTACCAAAGGCGATAATAGTTTTAAAAAACGGCGCGTTGTCGCCCAAAGAGATCTTTAAATTTTGCATGGAGAAACTTCCGCATTATAAGGTTCCGAGGTTAGTGGAATTCAGAGAAACGCTTCCTAAGACCGGGAGCGGAAAGACAAATAAAAAAATACTGCAAATGGAACACGCATGAGAGCACTCGTTGTTTCCGGCCAGTGGAGTCCGAAGCAAGGGTATCATCTAAGCGAAGATGAGAGGCTGGGAAAGTTTGCCCGCTGCGGCTCTCAAGCTTGGAAGAATACCGTATTTGAAATAAAAGACGTTCCGACGCCCGACCCTAAAGACGACGAAGTTCTTATCCGGGTTAAGATGTGCGGCATATGCGGATCGGACGTGCATCTGCATGAAATAGATAAAGAGGGCTATATCCTCTTTTCAGGCCAAACAAAATTACCGCGCATAATAGGGCATGAATTCTCAGGCATTGTGGAAAAGACCGGCAACAGAGTCTCTAACTTAAAAAAAGGCGACAAAGTTGCCGCAGAGAGCATTATGTGGTGCGGCATATGCCATGCCTGCTTGAGCGGCGCGCCTAATCAGTGCAACCGCGTGGAACTGCTGGGGCTGAGCGTTGACGGGGCGCTCGCGGAATACGTTTCGATAAAAGAAAAATACTGCTGGAATATTAACGGCCTTTCGAGCGCATATGACGAAGGCGGCGTTTTTGACGCCGGCGCGCTTATCGAGCCTATAGGTTGCGCTTATAACGGAATATTCATTTCCGCGGGCGGCTTTAACCCGGGCGCAACTGCCGTGGTTTACGGCGCAGGGCCTATAGGCCTCGGAGCCGTGGCTCTTTTAAGAATTTGCGGAGCAAGCCTCATCATAGTTTTCGACCAGATAAACGAACGCTTGCAAATAGCCAAAGACATGGGCGCGGATTATACCTTTAACATACTAAAGATGAATAACAGCGGTCTTGGCGATAAAGTGATGGAACTCACGGGCCGTATGGGCGCGGATATTCAGGTGGAGGCCGCCGGAGCCGCGCACGCAACCATACCGGAAATGGAAAAATCGCTTTCAGGCCGCGGCAAAATTATATACCTCGGGAGGTCCGCGACAACAACCCCTGTAAACCTTGATACTTTCGTTTCAGGCGCCAACGCGATATTCGGAGCAAGAGGGCATTCCGGATACGGAATTTACCCGAATATAATCAAGCTGATGGCCTCCGGCAGGCTAAAGCCAGGCGCAATGATTACCGCAAAGTACCCGTTTAATTCAGTGCTTGATGCGTTTAAAGCGTCCATCAGAAGAACGGACGGAAAGATACTGATTGAAATGACTTGACGCGTTTAATCAAGACGTTAGCACACAGTCTTTTGCAAGGCTCGCTATTTTTGCTCCGGTCACGGAGTCTTTTAAACAATTAAACCGCATTGAGCGTACAACCATAATGAGTAGCGCAAAAAGTATTTTCAAAAATTCAGTGTTAGTTTTGTTCGCAAAAGTTGCCAACGCAATATTTGCCTTCCTGACCACCATTGTAGTTGCCCGTTATTTAGGCATAGAGGAGTACGGCAATTATATCTTCATTATAACGGTAGTTACTTTTATTATTATGTTCGCTGATTTTGGAAATTTTCAGATTTTGGTGCGGGAATTGTCAAAGAGCAAGGACAACATGGCTGGCATCGTTGGCACCGTCTTTTTGTTGAGGTTCATAGTCTCAGCCGCCCTGTTATCCATAATATTTTTCATAATTAACTACTCGAATATCGATCCGTTGGCAAAGAAGTGCATTTATTTAGTTATCATTCCAACGCTCTTCTTCGCTCTTAATACCATATTCGTCGCGGTATTTACCGCGCATAACCGCTTTGGGTTCGACGCACTAATGCAAATATTATCCAAAGCCGGAGAGTTTTTCGCGATAATCTTTATCGTAATCTTTAAGTTCGGGTTTGTTGCGCTCTTTGGTGGAATTGCGATAGTATATATGTTAAACGGATTCATCGGGTTATTTATATATCTAAAGAATTACGGCGTCCCGGTTATAAAATATGATTTGGACTTTTGGAAGTTCATTATCGCCGAATCGCTGCCGCTTATAATGGTAACGTTTTTTACGATCGGCATGGTCAGGGTGGACATATTTGTTTTGCAATACTTTAAAGATGCCAAGGAAATTGCATTGTTCAACACGGCGCATACCTTTATTTACACGCTGATGATTATACCCCAAAGCTTTGTTTCCGTGATGTACCCGGTCCTATGCAGATTGGGAGAGCGGGATAACGACAGAAGCGTATTCGCCTTCGGTTACAAAAAGGCTTTTAAGATACTCTACATCGTCAGCCTGCCGCTAAGCATTATTCTGATAAATCAATCTGACAAAATTATGCAGATTGTATTCGGCCCGAAATTTTCAGCCTCGGCAGTAGCGCTGAAGTTGATGGGGTTAGCCGTTATCTTCCTGTTTCTCGGCTTCCTGAACTCGTTCTCGCTTGTTTCGCTGAGAAAACAGAAGTTAATTCTTGCAAGCACCGTCGCCGCCTTCCTGCTTAATTTCGCGTTTGATTTGCTTTTGATACCAAAATACGGCTACATAGGCGCGAGCATAGCTTCCGGCATAGGCTACTTTGCTTTTTTCGCGTTCTCATTTTACTTTGTCCGCAAGAACCTTGGGCAACTGAACCTCTCGCATACTATTATACGGCCTTTTCTCGGCGCAATCTGCATGATCGCGTTTTTAACGTATTTTCACAACGCAAGCCTGTTTATAGTTATTCCGTTTAGCGTTACTATCTATGCGTTAGGCCTTGTCGCATCAGGCGTATTTCTTGATGAGGACGTTAAATTAATGAAGAGCGTAATATTCCGTTGAGCGTGTTTCGTTTGAAGGCAACCGGAAACGGCGCGCGCGGCGAAGTCAATGTCAATAAGTCTGCGGAGAATGTAAGATGGAATTGAAAAGATACTGGAAGATAATTTGCCTGAGGAAATGGATATTGCTTCAGGCTATTTTTGTGATCATGGGCGTTGCCGTAATAGGTTCTTTTGCGCTAAGCCCCATTTACAAGACGTCCGCCGTGGTTCTATTCAAAACAAGGGACTTTCAAGCCTCTTTTTTCCCGGATCTGCCGAGAGAATTCGGCAGGCACGAATTTTTTGACCCTAAAAACGCAATCAGCTCATATCAAGGACTGTTAAAGAGCAAGCCGTTTATTGAAAAGGTCGTAAAAGACCTCAACCTGAAAGACGGCAGAGACAGACTGATTGAATCCAAAGACTTTATCGTAAGCACGATGCGGTTGCCTAAACTGCTTCTGATGACTAAAAAAGGCGTTGAAATAAGACAGCAGGGTAGCACCGAGGTTCTCGAAATTATCGGTTATTCAACCCAGCCCGCCGAAGCGCTCAGTATCGCCAATAAAACTCTTGATACTTTTTCAGAGGCGTTTACCGACATATCAAGAGACGGCGCTAAGAAGGCGCAAAAAGCAATAGAGAAAAGCATTCCAAACGCAAAAGAAATTCTCTCGGCGGCGGAAACGGCGCAGATGGACTTCATGGCAAAAGAAAAACTTGCGGACGCAGGCGAGCAGACAAAGGTTTTTATAACTCAACTCTCGTCTTTGGAAGACGAATCAACAAAGACCGCCCGGTTGCTTCAGGAAAATAACGCCGCTCTAAATAAAATCAAGGAGAGCCTGAAGACACAGCCTGAATTCCGCGATAGCAAGACTTCGACCGAGGCAAACCCTCTGATAAACAGCTATAAGAACCAGCTTATAACCCTTACGATGAACCTTGAAAAATTAAAGACCGACCTTACCGAAGATCACCCTGCGGTTAAAAGCGTTCTGAACCAGATTAACGCGGTTAAAGACGCTCTAAAGGGCGAGCTGGCGCAGAAGTTCGCTTCGCAGGAATCCACGCGCAACAGTTATTACGATTCTTTGGTTGAAAGGCACAGCAATACGGAAATTGACGTGGTCTTATTGACCCTGCGGCAAAAAATATTGAACGCGAAGATAAGCGACGTTAACAAGAATATCAGCGCCATGGCGAAAAAACAGATAGAGCTGTCGCGTCTGCAAAAAGACGTTGACACGTACCGAACGGTATACGCGTCGCTCCTCCGGCAACTTGAAATGGCCAAGATAGCCCAAACGATAGAGGTATCCAACGTAATGCAGGTGCACCCGGCCGGATTGTCGTTTAACATTAAGAACGATATTTATTTTCCGCGCAAAAAATTAATCTTTCTAATTTCTTTGTTCACCGGCATAGCAACCGGGCTTTTTTTGGTTTTTTTGTTTGAATACCTTGACGATTCCGTTAAAACTCCGGATGACGCCAAGAAACTGCTGAACCAGCCGCTTCTTGGCGTGATTAAACTCGTTCCTCAGAAAAATATCAAGGATACATCAGATTATGCAAAATAAAATCTTTGATTACATATGGGATATAAAAGCCAATATCAGCCTGTCCTCCGGCCAAACCTCGCCAAAAGTCATTACGATAACCAGCACAATGCAAGGCGAAGGCAAAACAACTATAGCGTCGCACCTTGCATCGGCCTTTGCAAAAAGCGGGCAACACGCTTTGCTTATTGACGCCAATCTCAGGAGACCCGGCCTTACAAAGCTTTTAAATATCAACGGCTCCGCGGGCATGACAGAATTTCTGACAAATGAAAAACCGTTAAATGAAGTAATACGCAACACCGGCGATAAACTACTGGACATAATACCGTGTTGCACCGCTGAACCCAACCCTTTGAAGGTGCTTGATTCATCATCAACAAAGCTACGCGAACTGACGGACTTAATAAGGCCCAAGTACGGCGTTGTCATCATTGACACATGCTCGGTGGAGGACGGAAGCGACCCGCTTCTCATGTCCGCGGTTACGGATAAGATAATATTCGTTATGGCGTCTGAATGCGTTTCAACCCGGCGCGCCCAAAACGCGATTGCAACCTTACAACGCTCTAACCAAGATAAAATCGGCATTGTGCTAAACAAAGTAAGAGAAAGTTATTTGTACTGATGGAACCATGCTAAAAACCGCCATTGCCGATATAATCAAGCTGGCCTTTCTTTATTCAGCCCGTTACACGTTGCCGTTACTGCCCATACGCCTCGTTTGGACGCTTGCCGAGTGCGCGGGTTTTGTCTCTTATACGTTAAACGACAAGAAGGGCAAGGCAATAAAGAGCGAGCTTAAAAAAATGCTCGGGGAAAGATTTACAGATAAGGAACTGAAAACCGTCTTGAGGAGAAGTTTTGTAAATTCAATAAAAAGCCACTTTGAAACATGGACGTTTCCGAAGCTTAACAGGGAAAAGACCGCAAAAATGTCTTACTTTTCCGGCATGGAACACCTTGACGAATCTTTAAAAAAGGGCAAGGGCGCGATAATACTCCTTTCACACTTCGGAGCCTACAAGTTTGTTTTGCCCGCGCTTGGGTACATGGGTTACAAAATCAACCAGATGGCGGTAAAGCCCACGATATGGAAAGACGGCACCATGATACGAGATAAATTCATGGATATAGAATCGGAGAACGAAAAAAAAATTCCCGCGAAGTTTATTTACATAGAGGAAAGCTTAAAGCCGGTCTTCAAGGCGCTTATGAATAATGAAATCGTTGTGATGTCAATTGACAGCCTTTTAGGGTCCGGCAGGGTGCCTTACGGCTTCTTTAACAACACAATTTTGTTCAATAACACGCCAATGATGTTATCTTTAAGAATAGGCTCGCCGCTTATTCCCACATTTATAGTCCGGCAAAAAGATGACAAGCACAAGATTATCTTTGAAAAACCGCTCGTTGCCGGACATGAGATTAAGGAAGACGTTGCCGTGAAAAATTTAACAGGCGACTTCGCGGCTCTCTTTGAAAAGTATTTTATGGAAAGCCCTTGGCAGTACGCGACGTATCTTCCGGAACTGAGAAAGAACAAACTGCTTGTAAATTAAGAGAAAACCATAGGATAGGACATGAAAATCACCTTAATTTCACCATACTCCGACATAACGGCTTACGGCGTAAGAAATATCTCAGCCTTCGTTAAGAAGGAAGGCTTTGACGCGCAGATGCTCTTTATGTCTGACAAAGAATTTGATTCAAAGGCAAAATCGGGCAGTATTTATCAGTATGATGAAGATATTTTGAGGCAGGTTACCGAACTATGCGCGGATTCAGACCTTATAGGCATATCCCTCTTTACCTGTCATTTTGACCGCGCAGTTCAGTTGACTAAATACATTAAACATTCGCTGAAAGTCCCGGTAATGTGGGGCGGCATACACCCTACTATCAAACCGGAAGAGTCGCTGAATTATTGCGACATCGTCTGCCTTGCCGAAGGCGAGGAAGCCGTTGCCGAACTTCTGCATAAAATGAAGAATAAAGAAAGTTACTTCAACACGAAGAATTTATGCTTCAAGAAAGACGGCAACATAATAAAAAATCCTATCAGGAATATTAAGGAAGACTTGGACACTTTTCCGTTCCCTGATTACTCCACTGAAAATCACAAAATTCTTGATAATGCCCTGAAGAAGTTCATACCCTTGGACAAGGCCGCGTATGAGAGGTTCTTCTTCTCTGATCCATTGTCGCGCAAACCGGCCTATATGACAATGACCACGCGCGGTTGCCCGCACAAGTGCAGTTACTGCATGTCTTTTCGCGGCATGTACGAAGGGCAGAAGTACCTGCGGCGCCGTTCCCCGAAGCACATTATAGAAGAGCTTATAACGATTAAGAAGAATTTTGACTTTATCGAAGGCATCATGATATCCGACGATTCGTTCTTCGTAATGCCTGCCCGCGACATGAAAGAGTTCAGCGAGCTGTATAAAGAAAAAATAACCCTGCCGTTTCGCTGTCTTGGAAGCCCGAGCACCATAACAGAAGAAAAACTGTCGTATCTTGTTGACGCCGGCCTGTATGAAATGCAGATGGGCATAGAAACCGCCTCAGAACAGACCAAAAAACTCTATAACAGGCACACGTCCAACGACATTGTCCTCGGCGCGGCTCAAATTATCAATAAATTCAATGCTAAATTAGTTGCCATATACGACGTCATTCTTGACAACCCCTATGAAACCAAGGAAAACATCATTGAAACCCTTGAGTTTTTATTGAAAGTTCCGCGCCCATTTCATTTGCAGTTTTTCTCTCTCATATTCTTTCCGGGAACCGAGCTGTACAGTAGGGCGAAAAAAGACGGAATTATAACCGATGAAGGACGGGACGTTTACAGAAAGCAGTTCCAATTCATTCAGGTGCGGTATCTGAACCTCATGTTTTATTTGTTCAATTACGGGGTGCCTAATTCCATAATCAAGTTTCTCCTGAACAAGCATATGGTCAGCATCTTTGAAAGGGAATCCATGAACCGCGTTCTAAGCGGTTTAGTCTCGCTCATCAAGGCTTTCAAACGGACTTTAAGAAAAAAATGACGCTGGCTGACGCCCGGGCGCGCAGGCACACCTTAACAGGAATCGTTTGATGAACAACGCCATTAAAATAATTCTCGCGGCTTTTTTCATGCTATCTGTAATCTTCGCAGTCAACGGCATGGGGCAAACATCCGGCGAATTAGCCGCGAATATGACGGCTGACGGATGGAAGCAGTTTGGCGCAACGCAAAGAGACGGAATTGACCGCGCGGCAGTTAATTCGCTTGACGATAAAATAACCCATTCGGGAAAAAGTGCGTTAAAAACAGCAAAAACCTCTCCAAAGGAACTTGCCGGATGGGAAAAAGACATCACCACGCTTGAACCCGGCAAAAAATATCAGATTTCCTTTTGGATTAAAACCGAAGATATTGCCAATGAACAAGGCGGCCATCCTTTTAATCCGTTGGGCGCGTTTTTAGAGGTGTCATTCAAGGCGAACTCGTCTAATGCCCCCTTGGTATTTGCAAGCATCCCCGTTGCGTATTCGCATGAATGGCAGGAGAAGAAGGTATCTTTTATCGTGCCGGATGGCTCTGCTAAGGCAACCGTACGCCTTGTTACGGCCTTTATGACAGGAGCTGTTTGGTGGGATAGCATAAACATAGTCAAATTGCCTCCTGCCTTCTCAAGCGATAAAGCTCGTGAAAACGAATTGGATGAATTCGGCGGCTGGAAAAAGATTAAGGGCAAAAGCACGGGTTACTTCCATACCGAAATAATCAATAACCGCTGGTGGATAATAGACCCCGCGGGGTACGCATTCATCGCAGCCGGGGTTGACAGCGTTGCCATAAAGCGCCCTGACAACCCTGAATATATGCAAAGCGTGCTTGAACGGCGCAGAACCGAAGCTGAGTGGCTGAGGCTTATAAGTAGCAGATTAAAAGAATGGGGGTTTAATACTATATCTTATAAGGTTCCCGGCATTGAAGGCATGGCTTACGGGGGTCTCTTCGGAATAAAAACGTTAACGGCCGTTCGCGATAATTTTAATGTGTTTGAAAAAATGCCGGTCTTCCCTGACGTATTCGATAAAAGGTATAAAGAAGTGTTGGACGCGGACGCGAGGGAAAGCACTGATAAAGTCGATAAGTGGCTACTTGGTTATTTTCTGAATAACGAGCTTCCGTGGAGCGGCGACGCCAAAAGAATGCAAAGCTCCCTCTTTGATTCTTTTTTATCCATGCCGGGCAAAAGGCCCGGAAAAAAGGCGCTGGTTGAATTTTTGCAAAAACGCTACAAGGGCGATACATCCGCTTTCAACAACGTATGGGGAACAGACATAAAAGGCTTCGACGAGTTGCTGTCAACAAAAAAGCTTAAGAATATTGTAAAGTTGGGCTCGGCAAAAGAAGATAAATCACAGTTTTTGAGATTGATCGCAAGCACATACTTCAAACTGAACCATGAAGCCATAAAAAAGTACGACCCGAATCATATGATACTCGGGTGCAGATTTTTTGACGCAAGCCCTCCGAAAGAGGTAATTGAAGAGATGAATAACTACGTTGATATTATCTCATTTCAGCCTTACGACTTAATAGCCCCCATTGAACACATGGAGGAGGCTTACAAACTTAACCTGAAGCCCATAATGGTAACAGAATTCGGTTTTGCCGCGGATGACTCAGGGCTTCCAAATACCATTGGGCCCGGAGCCGTATTCAAAAGCCAGACGGAGCGGGGCATATGGTATGAACGGTATGTTGACCATCTGTTATCTTCACCGTTCATGGTTGGCTGGGTATGGTTCAGGTATATGGATCAAAACGGCAAAGGCGACTGGCAGGGCGAAAATAAAAACTTCGGGCTTGTCGACAAGACTGACGAGCCGTATGCCGTCTTTACAAACAATGTCCGCAAGGTCAATAAAACAGCCTATACAAGAGCGTTACTCTCCGCGTTTACAAAGTAATTATGATTACGATAAGCGAACTGCGGCAAAAAAATATTTTTTTCTGGCTCGCGCTTATATTAGGCGAATTGGCCATCGCTTTCACCACGTTTATAGCGTCATATTATGTTTTTATAGTACTTGGCATGGCGCTCGTAATTTTTTTAATCTTGATATACCCTGAAGTTTCTTATTATCTTCTTACGCTTACATTCGTCAATCATGTTATTCAGCTTACAATACCCTCTTATAACTTCATGCTAATTGATTTTCTGAGTTTTATCTTCACTTTTATAGTGCTCGCTGCATGGACTTTAGCGCGGATGTCAAAAATACGGATGGGGCACCCCGGAAGTCCACTGACCCTGCAAATGGCTTTTTTTATGGCATGGGCCGTGCTGTCGTTATTATGGGTTCTGGAATACAGCGCCGGACTTCTGGAGTTAACGGTTCTCGCCAGTGGGTACCTTACGTACTATGTTTCAGTAGCTATAATCAGAACTAAAAAAGTATTCAACACGGTTATTTTATTGCTGATTTTTTTAGGCCTCGTAAATTCGATTCTTGCCTTTTATACGGTATACAGCAGTGAAAGCCAATACATTTACAAAGAAATCTTCAGCTACGACGGGTTTGTTTTAGCCTTTACCTTCAATTCGCTTCCAAAGGCCAGAGGCAGCGGGCTTAGCTATACTCAGGCAACCGCCCTTTTCCTGAATATTGCCATAATGTATGGAATAAGCTTGTTTTTCATAGAGACTATTCGCTCAAGAAAGATTATAATAGTCTTAATTGTGTTGTTCATGATAAGCGCAAATTTGACCACCCTTTCCAAGGGAGGCTTAATGGGGCTTTTTGCCGGTTTAACGGTTTTTGTGCTTGGCAAGAAACCGTTAAGGCGCAGGTTTCTTTTAACGACGGCGTGCATCATTTTAACCATGGTGCTTCTTTTCATGCTGTCAAGATTGGATAACCTCGGCAAAGCATTTACCGAAGGCGTTGCCGGAACGCTTACGGAAGCGGGCGGAACATCCCTTCCCACAAGGCTTCTGTATTGGGGCAAAGGTTTTGACGACATGCTCAGCAATTATGGTTTCGGCACGGGCATAGGAAACTTCTATTATCTTACGGGAACATCAAGATTTCACGCGCACAGCATGTACTTCTCGGTCATCTTTGCTTTTGGTTTTATCGGCTTGATATTATGGGCGTGGTTATGTGTCAAAACATTATATATTTCCATCTCCGGCCTTTTGAATTGCGAAGATATGTATTTTAAAAATATGTTGCTTGGTTTCATAGCCGGGCTAATGAGCATTTTTGCCTTCGGTTTGGTGGATTTAATGTTTTGGGCAACCGTCTTATGGACATTTTTAGGCATAGGCATGGCGTTGCTCAACATATCTAAACGCTCATCAGAAAAGACGATTAGCGCAGGTTCAATATAAATAAGACCAAGTATCTATGAAAGTATTATTAGTTCAATCATACCTAAGAGACAAATCAGAGCCGGTATATCCCATAGGTCTCGCTTATATCGCTTCCAGCCTGACCGGACACGAAGTCCGCATACTCGACCTGAACATTGCAAAAGACCCTTATGCCGAATTAAATGCCGTTATGGCCTCTTTCAAGCCGGATGTGGCCGGCATATCTCTGCGCAACATAGACAACCAGAAGAGGATAGAATTATATTACTATTATAAAGATTTTGAATTGTTGCTTAAAAACATAAACACCGCTAATCCTGACACTATAATAGTCGTGGGCGGCGCGGGGTTTTCCATGTTCGCGGAAGAAATAATGAAGCAAAACCCGGCGATAAACTACGGAATATACCTTGAAGGAGAAGATGTCTTCCCTGAATTACTGAAAAATATAAAAGAACCGGAATCCGTAAAAGGCATATTCGTCAGAAAACACGGCAAGGTTGCTTTTACAGGGCAGCGGGCATTGCCTGACTTCCGCAGGTTGCCTCCCCCGCGAAGGGACATGATTGACATAACGCCTTATCTGGCGAATCAAAGCGGCATAGGCATACAAACCAAGCGCGGCTGTATCTTGAAATGCGCTTACTGCAATTACCCTGTGCTGAACGGCAGTGTAATGCGGCTAAGGGAACCGGCCGGCATAGTTGATGAAATAGCTGAACTTGTAAACAGGTACGGCGTAAAACATTTCATATTCGCTGACAGCGTTTTTAATCTTCCCCAAAAACACGCCAAAGCGATATGCGAAGAAATACTGAAAAGAAATATCAAAGTCGAATGGACAGCGTGGTTAGACATCAGATATGTTGATAAAGGCTTTTTGCTGTTGGCGGCAAAAGCCGGATGCAAAAGCGTAGCCTTCTCGCCGGACGCAATTTCAAACAGCGCATTAAAAGCCCTGAAAAAGGGCATATCTGAAGACGATATATGGAAAACCGTGGCATTATTTACTGAAACAGAAGAGCTGAAAAAATTGAACGTATCATTCGGTTCTTTTATAAACCCTCCCGGCGAGACCCTCGCCGGCCTGCTTAAGACAATCTTTTTTTATTTCAGGGTGAAATTGGCGCTTAAAAGAAGAGGCGGCGCGTCTTTAAACTGGATACGCATTGAACCCGACACTGAGGTGTACAACATCGCCCTTAAAGAAGGGCTATTAGACAAAAATACGGCTCTTTTACCAAACAACGAAAAAGGCCTTAAAAACCTTTTTTACAGCCGTTCAACGTTAAGCATTAGCGACCCTGTGATAATAGGGTTTTTTAAAGCAATTGAACTTCTTAAAAAGGCAGTGCGTAAAGGATAACAAAACAACACGCCGAACCATCACTTGTTAATAGCGTAGCCTTGCCGTATCCGGCTCTGATGTTGTTGAAATTGGTTTAGGGGTTTTTGTGTACAAATTTGTCAATAAGAAGACGGCAGTAGTTGTATTTATAGTTGACATATTAGGCAGTCTGGCGTTTTTTCTTCTTTACGCGCTTATGCCCTGGCGCCTTAGAAGGCGCGGTAAGGTTCCGAGCGACCCAAAAAGCATTCTCGTTATACGCGCGGATTATATAGGAGACGTAATACTGGCGCTACCGGCAATTGAGGCGCTTAAAAAGAAATACCCCGATGCTAAAATCACTTTTTTGACATCGGCAAAAGCAAAAGACTTGCTTACGGGCAACCCGTTTATTGACAATACTCTTGCGTATGACCCGCCATGGTTTTTCAAGAGGCCTTTAAAACTGGCCATTTTAGAATACGCGCTGATTTTTAAACAGATAAGGGGAAACGGATTCAGCCTCGCGCTCGATCTGCGCGGAGACATGAGAAATATATTTTTTCTGACTTTCCTTACCGGCATCCCGTACAGAATAAGCTTTGCGTCATCCGGCGGCTGGTATCTGCTGACCAAAGTATTGAAGTACCCGCCGGGACTGCATGAAGCTCAGTACCATATGGAGGTGGTAAAGGCGGCGGGGGCGATTGATACAGGCATTAACCCCCCGCGCATATTCATCAGCCCTGGCGAGGAAGCTTTTGTTCAGGAATTTTTAAAGAGCAACGGGCTTAACCGCAACGAACCCCTTATAGCCTTTCACCCGGGCGCGAGGAAAAAACTCAAGCAGTGGCCGCTTGAAAATTACGCGGCTCTGGGCAGAACGCTGAGAGACGACTACAAGGCGCATATCGCCATAACCGGTTCAGCCGATGAAGCAGGGCTGGCCAAAGACTTGTCAAACATGATAGGCGCTGGGGCGTTCAGTTGCGCCGGAAAGTTCCCAAGTTTAAAACACCTTGCGGCATTTTACAAAAGTTGCGCGCTTTATGTCGGGTGCAGTACCGGGCCAACGCACCTTGCCTCGGCAGTGGGAGCGCCTACGGTTGTAATATGCGGCCCTGAGTCCGTTGAAAGATGGGCGCCGCTTGGCGAAAATAGCGTTCTTGTAAAAAAAGAAGTTCCATGCAGACCATGCGTCGGAAGGGAAGACGTATGCTTATTTCCTGAATCAAACTGTTTGAAGATTTTAACGCTTGACGACGTTCTTCAAGCCGTAAGAACGCAACTTTCAAGGTTAAATATTACTCCACAGCCACAATGAATAACAGAATTGACATACTGCAATGTTCTAAGGACGAACATGTGAAAACCCGGCTGAAGGCTCAATTGGCTGAGTGGACCGCTGTTTTTCCGCCATCCAAAACAGCTTCCATTTTTATAAAGCTCAATTTGAACAGCGACATGAACGCGCTGACGGGCAATACCACGGATTTAAGAATAGTTATTGCCGTAATAGAGTTTTTAAAAGATATTGGTTATTCCAAAATAGTCATTGGCGACGGAACTAATTTCGGATTCGCTAAAAACGGAATAAATGTCATTAAGAGGCTGAATATTGATAAGGTCGGCAAGCGCTACGGCGTTAAGGTTGTTGACCTGAACCAGTCCGACGGCGTCCAGATAGACCTCTCCGGCGTAAAGGCAATGGTCGCGCGGGAGTGCGTGGAGACTGACTTTTTCATAAATATCCCCAAATTAAAGACGCATTTCGAAGCATGGATGAGCATCTGCCTGAAAAACCTCGTCGGGTGTCTTATAGGCAAAGAAAAGAGAAAGGCGCACGTTGATTTAAGAAAAGGCATATTTCACTTAAACACGGCTATAAAGACACACCTGCATATTGTCGACGGGCTTATCGCAATGGAGGGTTTCGGACCAAGCCGGGGTGTGCCGGTAAACCTCGGCACAATAATAATAGGCAAAAACCCGTTTTATATAGACACGCTTTGCGCGCGGCTTGCGGGCTTTTCAGCTGAGCAGGTTCCGGTGCTTGCCTACGCAAAAGAAGCAGGCATTATAGAGAAGGGGTGGGACAAGGAAATTGACCGCATACTTAAAGATTATAAAATCATAAAATTAAAGCCGCCCGTTACGAATATCGCGGTCAAATTTATTCTAAGGTCTGACGTACAAAGGCTGATAAACATCTGCAGGAACGCCAAATGGTTTAAGTACCTGATGGCCACGGGCCCTATGGGCTGGGCGCTCTATGGACTCGGAATAAGGCAGGACGCGTTTTCTTCCGATGCGCTTGAATGGGGGGGCGGCCTTGCTGCGCGCGACATCTCGCGTTGCGGTGACTGCACAAAATGCGCCGATTACTGCCCGCTTGACCTTAAACTGCCGGCGGACTTTAACCCACAAGAGTGCATAGAATGCCTGTATTGTTTTATGGTATGCCGTAAAAACGTCATTGAATTCAAAGGAAAACTTGGTTTTGTCGAGGGTTATTTGAAAAAATATGGAGAAACAATTAAAAAAATTTGCTAAACACCGTACCGAAAATGTGAAGATTCACTTGATAATAGGTTGCAATAACATATATGATATCCCTTAAGAACATGTTCTGACACAAAACCCTAAACAGCGTGAAAAAACATTAAAACAACAAAAATTATTTTTTAGCGCCAAGCAGTATGGCGAACGCTATAAAATTCAAGTTACACCGCCCAATTGCTCATACGATTGGGCTAATAACGAGAGATGCTTAAGTGAAATTCAATATACTTTAGCTTATTCAGAAACCGTTGGCCCATGCCAACGGAAGTTCATATAAAATAAAGTTCAGGAAGATACCAAATTATGAAAGTTTTATTTTTGAATCCGCCTTTTCTAAAAAAGTTTTCACGCTCGCAAAGAAGCCCTGCCGTTACCAAAAGCGGGACACTATACTTTCCGATGTGGCTTGCCTACTCTGCCGGCGTGCTTATGGATAAAGGCTTTGAAGTTGACTTCATTGACGCTCCGGCGGACGGCCTCAGCCTTGACGCCGTTGAAAAGAGGGTTAAAAACTTCAGCCCCGCCCTTATAGTAATGGATACCAGTACGCCAAGCATAAAAAACGACATAGCCGTCGGAGGCAAACTTAAAGATCTTTGCTACTCGACCTTTCTTGCAGTAGTCGGAACGCATGTTTCCGCTCTTCCGGACGACGTTCTTAACATGGACAACCGCATAGGGGCGGTAGCGCGATACGAGTATGACTTAACAATACTCGACATTGCAAGCACGCTAAAGAAAGGCGGAGACTTAAAAGACGTGCTTGGCATCAGTTACAAAAAAGACGGCAAAATCATACACAACCAGAGAAGGCCGTTTATAGACGACCTTGACGCCATCCCTTTTGTAAGCAAGGTTTACAAGAAGTTTTTAAAGATTGAAAACTACTTTAACCCGAACGCCCTGTACCCGATGGTCACAATTACCACAAGCAGAGGCTGTCCGTTTCCTTGCACGTTCTGCGTCTATCCTCAAACCCTTATGGGAAGAAGCTTTAGGGCGCGCTCAATTGAAAACGTAGCGGCTGAAATGGCTTACATCGTGGAAAACTTTCCGCAGGCAAAGGCCATATTCTTTGAAGACGACACGCTTACGGTTGACAAAAAAAGATGCAAAGCGTTGTCGGAAGAGATACTAAGAAAAAAGCTGAAGATTACATGGACGGCTAATTCAAGAATCGGGCTTGACTTGGAGACCATGAAGAAGATGAAAGAGGCCGGTTGCAGGTCGCTTTGCGTTGGCTTCGAGAGCGGCAGCCAGCTGATACTCGATAAAATGAAGAAGAAGACAAAGCCCGCTGAAATGATGGAGTTCATGAGGAACGCCAAAAAAGCGGGCATTTTGATACACGGTTGCTTTCTGGTAGGTTTGCCCGGCGAAACAAAAGACACCGCCAAAGAAACCTTGGCGAGCTGCAAGGTTTCTTTGG
>SCQA01000136.1 GCA_004298725.1 bacterium | reverse complement strand
AGGATGAAAGGCTTTCCGAAGCAGTATTTCTGCTTAAGGCCGGGCAGGTCAGTTCCGTTGTGGAGACTGCCGACGGCATATACATAGTCAAGGTTATAGAGAGGACCGAGGCGCACGCGCCTGAGTACAAAGACGCCGCCACAAAAGTCAAGGAGAGGATTGTCTTTGAAAAATCCTCCGAAGAGGCTAAAAAGAAGGCGGATGAACTGCTGAAGAAGGTTAAGGACGGCGCCGACCTTACAGCGCTTGCCAAGGCTGAAAAACTCAATGTTGAAGAGACGGGCTTTTTCAGGAAGGCCGACGGCTTTATACCGAAGATAGGCGCTCAGCCCTCTGAAAAACTCTTTGACATGAAAGCAGACTCGCCGAATTACCCTGAGCTTATAAGCAGAAATAACAGGCTGTATATACTGAAGTTCAAAACATCGGAAGAGGCCGCTGAAACCGGGCTTGTTTCCAAAAAAGAAGCTTTGAAGGAAGCCCTTCTTATGAAGAAGCAGGACGACGCCCTTAAAAACTGGATAACTGATTTAAAGGCAAAGGCTAAAATAGAGGTGTTCGCCGAGAATCTGTAAGACGTTTGAGCTTACGGTTTTTTTTGGTTTATGCCTTTTGTTTCTTCTTTTTTTAGAAGGGGGACGTGGGGGATTATTAAACTAAATCCTCCGGCGCACTTACGTAAAGCGTTTTTTAGACAGGTCTGAAGAGCTGTTTCTACGCTTCATACCGGCATTTTTTACTTCCCTCTTTTCATGGTAATTTCCTTTTCCCCTGCCCCCTGTGGGGGGCAGGGGGGAGCCGTTTTGCGATATTGTTCATTAAACACCGGGAGGAATGGACCGGAATGCGTTTTTCAAGGATGCTTTTACCAACGTTGAGGGAGTCTCCCGGCGACGCTGAAGTGATAAGCCAAAAACTGATGTTGCGCTCCGGTATGATAAGAAAGGTCGCCGCTGGCATTTATACGCTTATGCCGCTTGGTGTTCGAGTGGTGTCAAAGGTTGAGGCTATAGTGCGCGAAGAGATGACGATGGCCGGAGCCGAAGAAGTGGCCATGCCGTTTGTAATTCCTGCTGAGTTGTGGAAAGAGTCCGGCAGGTGGGACGAGTACGGCAAGGAGCTTTTAAGGGTGCACGACAGGCACGGCAGAGAGTTTTGCCTTGGACCTACGCATGAAGAGGTTATAACCGACCTCGCGCGCGGCACTTTGCGGTCTTACCGCGACTTGCCCAAAAACCTTTTTCAGATTCAGTCAAAGTTCAGGGACGAGATACGTCCGAGGTTCGGGCTTATGCGCGGAAGGGAATTTACAATGAAGGACGCGTATTCCTTTCACGCGGACGACGACAGCGCGGATAAGGAATATCAGAATATGTATGAAACGTATTGCAGAATATTCGAGCGTTGCGGCCTGTCCTTCAGGGCGGTTGAGGCTGACACGGGCGCGATAGGAGGCAGGTTTTCACACGAGTTCATGGTGCTCGCGGACACGGGCGAAGACGCCGTGGCAAGTTGTAATAAATGCTCATACGCCGCTAATACTGAAAAGGCGCAGACGAAGAAGGTTCCGGTTTCAGATGAGACGCCTTTTGAAAAAAGCATTGAAAGAATCTCCACGCCCGGTAAAAAGAGCGTAGAGGACGTAAGCGCGTTTTTGAACGTAGCGCCGGAGAGGCTTATAAAAACCCTTATTTACGAAACCGCAAACGGCCCGGTCGCGGCGCTTGTGCGCGGAGGTTTTGAACTGAACGAAATAAAACTGAAGCAGGCGCTTGACACCGCTTTTGTAAGGCTTGCCGATGAAAAGACGGTGAAAGAAGTTACCGGCGCGCCTTCAGGCTTTGCCGGCCCGATAGGGCTTAAAGCGCGCCTGCTTGCGGATTTTTCGGTTATGGGTATGACAGGGGCTGTCGCGGGCGCTAACGAGACTGACGCGCACGTAACGAATGTTTCGGCACAACGCGACTTCAAGGCCGAGTACGCCGATTTGAGAACCGTTGTAGAGGGCGACGCCTGCCCCAAGTGCGACGGTACGCTTAAAATTATGAGAGGAATAGAGGTCGGGCATATTTTCAAGCTCGGCACAAAATACAGCGAAAAGCTCGGCGCGACATTTCTTGACGGTAAGGGCGGCGAGAAGCCGATGATAATGGGTTGCTACGGCATAGGCATAGGGAGAACCGCCGCGGCTTCTATCGAGCAAAATCATGATGAAGCAGGCATTATATGGCCAAAGCCGCTGGCTCCTTTTGATTGCGAAGTGGTTCCCGTGAACGTAAAAGACGAAACCGTTCTGAAGGCTGGCGAGGCTATTTACACTGAGCTTACAAAGGCCGGCCTTGACGTGCTTTTAGACGACCGCGACGAAAGGGCAGGTGTAAAGTTCAAAGACGCCGACTTAATCGGCATACCCGTCAGGGTGGCAATAGGGGAGAGAAACCTTAAAGACGGAAACGTCGAGATAAAAGACAGAAAAACAGGCGTTGTGAGCCTTGTGAAGTTGAGCGAGACAACGGATGCTGTAAAGCGGCATTTTGATATTACTATGGGAAGGTCTGATTAATTTTTTTCTCCTCTCCCCTTTATACCCGTAGTGGTATTGGGGGGGGGAGATGGTAGGGTGAGGGGTAAATCTTAGAAAAAAACAGGTAACGGTTATCGGAAAAGAGATCGCAGAACGGATGCCCGATATTTTAGGCAATTGCTTGAAAAAGGAGGACTTATCATGAAAGCATTAAAAACCGCCGTTGTATTGTTTTGCGCGGTAATCTTTTCAAGCGGTTGCCATCATTTAATGTTCAGAGAAAAAATAACCACGCCGAAGGTCATTGACGGCTTTTCCTCGCCAGAATCCATCATATCAGGGCGCGATTGTAAATATTTTTATGTATCTAACGTGGGCGAGAAGCTTGAACCGAGCGTAAAGGACGGCGACGGCTACATATCGCGCTTGAAGACGGACGGCATTGTGGTTGACAAGAAGTTCCTTCCAAAAGACGGCGTGCTTGACTCGCCAAAGGGAATGGCCATTATAAAAAAGACGTTGTATGTGGCTGACGTCGACAGGGTTGTAGGTTTCAGCCTCGATACACGCGACAAAGTATTCGAGCTTGATTTCTCCGCTGAAAAGACAGTCTTTTTAAACGACCTCGCGGTGATTGACGACAATACCCTCGCGCTTTCCTCTACCGACACCAACAAGGTTTATAAGATAACGCTTGGCGAAAAGCCGTCTTTCTCGGTTATGCAGGGTAACATCGCGGGGCCGAACGGCCTTTATTTCGATAAAAAAGAGAACAGGCTTTTTGTAGTCGGTTTTGGAGAAGGCAATAAGATGAACGGCGAGCTGGGCGTTATTTTGTTTGCGGACGGCAAAGCAAAGTATAAAAGCTTGACAGGGCCGCTTGGCGCGCTTGACGGTGTCGCGCTTGCAAATGACGAACGTGTGATATTTTCGGACTGGGTTGAATTCGGAAAGCCAGGCGTATTGTGGAGTTATGATCTGAAGACCGGCGCTCTTAAGTCGTTCCAGCTTTCAGAGGAAGTGAAAGGCCCGGCGGACTTTTATTACGACCGCTGGCACGGCACAATATGGATGCCTATGATGACGCAAGGCAAAGTGCTGGTTGATAAGATAAAATAGAAGGATTGTCGTGCAACTATCCAGAGTAATTTACTAATTTTATAATAACTTCACGTATGTTAGTAAGGGGTATCTTAACGGGCACACCTTTTTTTGTATTTTTCTCATCCTCTAAAAACAGCAAAATTAGGCTGGGCTTACTTCCTTTATTTCAACTGAAGTATGGCCGAACTTCTGGAAGCGGTTGGTCTTGACCTTTATGTCGCACGGGTTGCAATGGCCGAACACGTGGCATATGCGGAATATGTCTTCAATCTGGTACGCCGGGTCGGTAATGTTTCCTACTGCCTGCCTGCCTTCGTAAATATCGCTGTGGCACCTGTAAACGCTTCCGTCTCCGCCGATAATCATTTCGCTTGTCTTGCACAGCACGGTTTTCTCAAACTTCTTGTCGCAAGCGCCGTCGTACCTGAACGTGCCGTACATGTCGCCGTTGTGCTCGCCGAGGAATTCCTTAAGCCGGAAGTCAATGCCAAGGGCTTTGCAATGCTTCTGCGCCCGGAGTATTTCAGCCTCCTGCTTGGGGTGCGTTACGCCCCATATGCCGATTGAAAACCCGGCTTTAAGCATCTTAAGAACCTTATCGACAAGAGGCTTGAGCGTCATGGTTTCAGGGTGATAGCTAACGCGGATGGACGCGTAAGGCGAGTCTCTCTTTATACGCTTAGGGTCAACTTTTTGTATGAACTCGTCAACGTCAAACTGAAGGTTGGTGAGCACGTCAACGTTAAGCTCTGGCTTCAGATTGTTCAGAATGTGCATGAAGTCTTTATGGAGCGAAGGTTCGCCGCCCTGAAGCGTTATTGGCAAATCTGGCCTTGAAACTATTCTGTTAAGGCCCTCGACAAGTTTTTCACCCGGCAGGTGGCGCTTTGAAAAATTGTCCTTGCCAAAGTGGTTGATGCAGTAACTGCACTTTAAATTGCAGGCAAGCGTTAAAAAAACAGCGATGTAATTGTAGTTGTCCGGTATTATAATGGGCTTCATGTGCGTGGTCATTTTTTTTTCCCTCCAGCGGCAAAATCTGCTTTTACTTCCGTATAACTGCCTGACAAAAGTTTTTCTATGTGTTTAAAGACTGTCTCTGGTTTGATTTCAAACATGCACGGCCTCGGTTTGGCGCACTCAGTGCTTAAACACGGCATGCAGTCGTACGGCTTTTCCGGCAGAAGCTTTACGCCGTCTTTTACATATACTTCGTTTGACAGCGTTGGGCCGAACATGGCCACGACTTTTTTATCGAGCGCGTGGGCTATGTGAAGGCCGAGGCTGTCGTTGGTGACGAGGAGCCTGCAAGAGTGTATCCAGTCAATATAATCGGTCAGCGAGGCAAGGCCTTTCTGCCACGACACCGTATGCTTGCCGTTGATTAGTTTTTCAAGGTCTTTCCAATATTGGGGCGCCCATGCTTTAATGGGCCATTTGTCGCCTACGTGGTGGTTGAATCCTATGTCGAAAGTTACCTTTGATTTGGGTTTGTAGCCTATTATAGGCATCTCGCCGTGCCATTTTTTGCCGACCATTTCAAAGAGAAATTCTTCCCAGTACCGCTGGTTGGAGAGTTTGTCGCTGGGGCTGTAGCACATGTCAAGCACGTGTTGCGAGCCGTCGTAAGCCGTGGCCGTGCCGGTTTCCGGGTCGAACCTGAAGCCGTACCTTCTCCACGCGGAAAGGTTGTCGGCAAAGGCGCATATGCCTTCGACCTTTTCAAGGTTTATTACGGTATCGAAACGCTCGCTTTGAAGAAGCAAAACAGAGGTAAGGTCGTACGGTAGTATCCGTTTTATATACGGGTTGCCTTTTAAAAGCTCATAAGCCTTTTCATCGACAAGCCAAGTTACGTTGGCGTCTTTATACAGGCTTAAAAGCACCGTGCTTCTCAACACGTCGCCAAGGCTTGTTTTGCGGCTTATTTCTCCGACAAGGGTTTCAGAGTACCCAAGTTTTATTATAAGCACCTTTTCAGCGGGCATCGGTTGACCTCATGTTGTAAAAAGCAAATGCAAATAAACTACATTTAAATACAAATATAGCTCTTTTTTTATTAATTTAAAAGACAGAATTTAATGCCGCGCGCATACGCGCCCGGCTATCGTTTTGTGTCAAGGCCCTTTTCGGTGAATATTTCATCGGTGTGCTTGAACTTCTCAAGCACAAAGCTTTCGTAAATGCCGCGCACGGTGTTAATGAGCGTGAACTTCATCGGGTATATTCGATATTTTACGAGATACGCCTTTATGAAAAAGTATACTATGAAATAAAGCCCGGTAAGCGGAAGTTTTATAAGCCTGTTGACTACAAGGTTTCTAAGCGAAGGCTTCCACAGGCAAAGCGTTGAAAGAAGCGACAAATTCCTTTGAAGCAGTTTTTCCGAAGGAGTAAAGCAGTTAAGGGGCGAGTTCGATTGGTAGCTCATGTGAAGTTTGTCAAAGTCGCCGTCGAAGTAGCCGCTCTTTATCGCGTATTCGGCAAGCTCGGTCTTTGGATAAGGGAAAAATATGGGGAATTCACCGAACGTAACCTTGCACCGGAGGTTGATGTCAAGCGATTCGATGTCTTCGGCAAGGGACGTTGAAGGTATCGCGAATATCGTATTTGAAAACGTCGGCACGTTGTGCTTGGCGCAGAGGTCAAAGGCCTTTATCATCGTCTCTTTACTCATGTTGCGCTTCAAAAGCTCGTTTCTTACTCTGTCGTTGCCGCTCTCGATTGACATGCTCAGCGACGCAAGCCCGGCTTTTTTGAGCTTGATAAGTATGCTTTCCGTAAGCAGGTTAGCCCTCATCAGGCAGTGAAATGGCAGGCCGATTTCGCGCGAGTATTTGGCGGAAAAATCGTCAAGCCACTGGTCGTCTTCCATTACGAATATGTCGTCGTAAAACTTTATGAACTGGGTAGGGTACTTTGACTTTATTAGCTTAAGCTCTGAAATTACCCTGTCTACGGACATGCGCGAGTGGAGCGGGCCGTTGCCTTTGTAAAGCATGTTGTATTTGTGGTTGAAGCAGTAAGTGCATTTGTACGGGCACCCCCTTGACACCATGAAGCTGCGCATTGGAAACCTTCCAAGGCGCGTTGAGCCGTAAACAAGGTCGCGGTCCAGAAACGGCAGGTCGTCCAGCTGGCGTCTTCTCGGCCTCATTACCGGCGGTGTAACGCCGTCGTAGTTCTTTTTGGTGAGTATGTTCGGTATATTGTCAAACGAGCTTTTGCCGGCTACGGCGCGCAGAAGCTCCGGCCACGCGTCGTCGCCTTCGCCGGCGCAAAGCGCGTCAAACTGGTGTTTTAGTATGATGTCGGGAAAGAACGTGGCGTGCGGCCCGCCTATTACGGTGAACGTGTCCGGTTTAAGTTTTTTTATAGCGCTGTTGGCCGCTATGTAGTATTTGTGTTCGCCGGTCTTGGCGCTGAAAGCCGCCATGTCCGGCTTGTAGGTTTTTATGCAACTGGCAAGGTCGCCGTTTGAAAGCACGTTCAGCTTTGTTTCATGCCCTTGCTCCTTTGCAAGCGCGGAAAGGAGCATCAGCCCCATGGGGTCGATGTATTCAATGTCTTTAATTACAAAAAGTATCTTCATTTGAAAATATTTCCTCCAAGCGCCATGCGAAATGAAGACGCTTCAGGCGTTTTGCCCTGCTGTAATGCGTTTTTGCGCGCTCTGGTATCGGCTACGGTCTTTTACGCGGACTTCCCAAAAAAGTTTTATAATCGCGCTTACCACGCTAATTACGTTTTTAAGCCGGAATGCCTTGGACTTTCCGGTGTCTCTCGGCTGAATCTCCACGCCTACCTCTGAAAAGCTCGCGCCGGAGCGTATAAGCCTTACAAGTATCGCGGCCATGTAGGCGAACCCCCATGTAGTCATGGGGACTTTTTTCAACAACGAGCTTTTTATGACGCACGTGCCGTTATAATACGTTAGCCGTATGCCGAAGAGGGTGTTTATGAGAATAACGAAAACTTTAGATATTACCCTTCTTGAAAGCGGCCTTACCCACGTGTTGGCGGTGTACGGTATTATTATGTCGGCTACGCCCGCGCGCGAGAATATTTTTTTTATGGCCTCGGCAGGAATTTCGTTGTCCCCGGGCACCATTATAACATAGTCCTTCTTTGCCTGCCTCACTCCTTCGGTGTAGTTGTAGCCGAAGCCCATATTCTTTTTATTGTGTATTACCCTTATGCGCTTATCTTTTTTTCTTAATTCCTCGGCGATGTCTCCGGTTTTATCAATGCTTGAGTCATTGAATATAAGTATTTCATGCTCGCCGAACTTGTCGGAGGCGTCAAGCGCGTTTTTTACGCTCTCTACCGTTCCTCTAAGGTTGCCTTCCTCGTTAAGGCACGGAACTATTATTGATATGCTCGGTTTTGTTTTAGCCATCGAGATATACCGTTAGCTCCGGGCAAGAGTCTTTTTTACAGCGGCTATTATGTCGTTCTTTCCGCGGTAATACGCGTTTTCAAGCGCCGGGCTTGCCGGTGTGGGGGCCTCCGGCAGGGCCACGCGCACAGCCGGCGCTCTTAAGCTTTCAAACGCGTCTTCAACAACGCGAGTTATAATTTCCGCGCCTATACCGCAATCTTTCCAGCCGGTATCAGCCACTATAAGCCTGCCGGTCTTTTTTACGGATTCGATTACAAGATCGCTGTCAAGCGGTTTTAACGAGCGTATGTCAATAACCTCGGCCTCAATGCCGTCTTTAGAAAGCTCATCAGCGGCTTTTATGGCTTCGTTTACCATAAGCGATATTGCCACTATGGTAGCGTCCTTGCCCTGACGTCTTACTATGCCTTTGCCTATTTCAACTTTGTAAGGCTCCGCCGGAACGTGCCCCATGTGCTCGTAGAGCCACCTGTGCTCTATCATTATTACCGGGTTATTGTCGAATATAGCCGCGTAAAGAAGCCCTTTGGCGTCGTAAGGGGTTGCGGGCATTACTACTTTTAACCCGGGTATGTTAAGAAGCATGGCCTGCAAGCTCTGCGAATGTTGCGCCGCCGAGCCCCAACCTCTGCCGATAATGGCCCTTATGGTAAGCGGCACGCGTACGGCTCCGCCGAACATATAATGCCACTTGGCCGCGTGGTTGATTATTTGGTCAAGTGAAAGAGGGAGGAAATCAACCCTCATGTGCACAAGAAGCGGCCGTGCCCCTGCAACAGCCGCGCCGACCGTTATGCCGGTTATGCCGTTTTCCGCGAGCGGAGAGTCCATTACGCGGTCGGCGCCGAATTTAAGGTGAAGGTCTTTCGTAGTGCCGAATACGCCGCCCGGGTCGTCAATGCCTTCGCCTATTACAAATACGTTTTTGTCGGCTGTAAGGGCTTGTTCGGTGGCTTCCAGTATGGCCTCGCGGTATGTAAGGCCGCGCAGACCTTTTTGCTCGGCGGATATTTTTTCAAATTCGGCTTTATTGGCGTAAACTTTTGTCCAAGGCATTGAGTGGCACTATCCTGTTAGTCGCTATATACCTGTGTTAAAAGCTCGGATACGTCCGGGTAAGGGCTTTCTTTGGCGAATTTCACGGCGTCGTCGACTTCGCTGTTTATCTCTCCGGTAATGGCAATAAGCGCGTTAGCGTCGAGTATTCCTGTTTCAAGCAGGTGCTTTTCAAACCTGCCGATCGGACACTTCTTTACCCATTCAAGAAGTTCGTCTTTTGGTCTACAACCCTTTTCATGGTCGGTATCCGGTCCGACGTGCCCCTTCCACCTGTATGTAGTCGCTTCTATAAGGGTAGGGCCACCGTTGTTTCTTGCGCGCTGGGCCGCGTCTTTACCCGCCTTGTACGCGCTAAGAACGTCGTTGCCGTCAATACATACGCCCGGTGCGTCAAAGGCTACTGCCGACGATGAAATTTTACAGGCGAACTGACGCGCCCTCTGGTGCGAGTTGGTCGCGTAGAAGTTGTTTTCACAGACGAATATAACCGGAAGCCGCTTAAGCGCGGCAAAGTTAAACGATTCGTAAAACGCGCCTTCTTCAAAAGCCCCGTCGCCGAAGAATACGGCGGTTATGGACTGCTCGCCCCTTATTTTTGATGCAAGCGCAGAGCCTACGGCCATGGGTATGCCGCCCCCAACTATGGCGGACGTGCCAAGAAGCCCGTTAGGAACATCAACTATGTGCATTGACCCGCCCTTGCCTTTACTGCAACCGGTGGCTTTGCCGTAAAATTCCGCCATGAGAGGCTTCATGCCCGCGCCTTTCGCAAGGCTGTGGCCGTGGCCGCGATGGTTGGAAAAAACATAATCGCGTTTTTCGAGGTTGGCGCAAATTCCGGCGGCAATGGCTTCCTGCCCGATACACAGATGCACAGGGCACTTCATTTCCTGTTCAGGATAAAGCGCGACAATCTTTTCTTCAAACAGGCGTATCCGCAACATTGCCGTATATAGCTGAATTTGCAGTGCGGACGAATACACAGAAGCTTCTTTTTCAGCGGCTTTTTTTTGTGTTTTAATAGCGGGCATAGCGTTTAGCGTGTACATGGTTCAGGTTATAAGTTATCTCAAAAAATCGCTCTTTTTCCCAATCTCTTTGTTAGGACGAAATAAAAACGCTCGCATATTCGCATTATATGCTTTGCTTTTTATTTGTCACGCCTCGACCTCTGAAAAAAGTTCTAATTTTTAGAGGCAACTATATGAAGTTAACGTGAAGGTTCGGGTTTTTAAGTTCCCAAAGGTAGCGGTTCACTTCGTCCATTCTGCAGTTTTTTCTGCACTCCTTGGTGTCGAGCCCGGACGCCACAAACTCCATTATTTTCCGCCTTTTTTCGCTATTCCAAATTTCTTCAAAGGTGTTGTTTGTTATGTTGCCTATAAGGAATCTTTCGTCGCCCAGAAACGCGCTACACGCCCAGATGCCGCCGCCGGCGTCCATGTACGACCAGAAGGGCAGGGCAAGGCAACGCTCGTAGCCGCGTTTGGTTTCATCGAGTTTTTTCATGGCGTTGCTTCTGAATATGACTTTAAATTTAGCGTCGGATAGCTTTGTGAATTCATCGGCAAGGTGAATGTATTCGCTGTATTTGAATTCTCTGTACTGTTGAGTGATGCTTTTCAGATGTTGGGAATACGACTTCACCACAAGGTAGTCCGCGCCGATTTCCTTGGCTTTTTTGGCAAGAAGCACGGCCTCGTTTATGTTTTCAGGCAAAAGTATAAGCTGCATTCCTATGGTGGAGGTTAGCTTGTTCTTGGCGCGGAAGTCAACGGCAAGAGATATGTTCTTTATGACCCTGTTAAAGTCTTCTTCATTTGTCCTGTGTATTTTGGCGTAGGTCTCTTTTGTGGCGGCGTTTATGCTGATTTTAATCCATGTTATGGACTCAAGAGCCTTATGTATGTTTTTTTCAGTAAAGAGAACGCCGTTAGACGTTATGGCCACGTCAATGCCGGAGGCTTTTGTGTGGTTTATTATATCGCCTAAATCTTTATGAAGGAAGGGTTCGCCTTCGCCCGCGAACATAACGCTTTTAAGCCCAAGTTTGCCAAGCTCGGTAAGGCGCGTTTTCAGTATTTCAGTATCAAGAAAGCGGTGCTGGTAGTCCATGTAGTCAAGCGCGCAGTATGTGCACCTGTGGTTGCAGGTGCCGGACGGCGAGATTTCCATGTATATGGGATATATGTTCGCGCCGTTTATCCAGTCGTTGACCCTGCCGACGTGGTACATTAATTTGTGGCTGTCTATTTTATATTCGTCGCTCATCCGTTTGCGCTTGTTCCTTTTACTATTACTGTTGCGTCATTTTTATGTCAAAGATGCCGTCCACACGGCATCTTTTTATAATAACACGCCGATTTAAAAAAAATCAAACATATTATGGTTGTGAAAGTTATTATTGTTTATGTTAAAAAAGGTTTTTTTGAGCGTGTCTGTGATTTTTGAAGGCTTTTCATTTGGCTGTCAGCCAGTCTTTAAGTATGAAAAGAGCGCCCCGTTTGTCAAGCGGGTCGTTGTTGTTGCCGCAGTTGGGGTCTTGGGTGCAGGACGGGCATGACACCTCGCACGGGCACTCTTCCATAATAGTTTGCGCGGCGGTAAGCCAGTCTTTTACGCATTCAAACCCTCTGCGGGCAAGGCCTATGCCGCCTTCGTGGCCGTCGTACACGAAAATGGCGGCTTGCCCAAGCTCATGAAAGTACGGGTAGCTTCTGCCTCCGAGGTCCATTCTGTCGCATAAGGCAAAGAGGGGCAGGCATGCTATCATGGCGTGTTCAAGCGCGTGGAGCGCTCCGTCATCGTCGTAGTTCATCTTGCGAACTTCGGCAAGTATTGCGTTGTCAACGCCCATCCATACGCCTGAGGTGGTGAAGACCGATGGCGGCAAATTCAGCTCAAATTCGTTGATAAGGCGGTTTGTGTATTTTTCTTTTTTTCTGTAGCCGCTCACGCTTTCGGTTACCTTAATCATGCCGAGGCTTACGCTTTGGCCGTCAATGTCAATGGTAGCGTCAATTGATATTATTTCAACTTCTTCATTTGTTATGGGTCGCGTGTAGTAGTTTGCGTTATCTGCGGGCCGGCATATTACTTCGCAATTGCCCGTGTCAAGGCTTTCAACCCGCCACTCGATGCCCCTGTGCATGTAAATGGCGCCCGGGTACAGTTCTTTAAATACGCGCGAGGCGTCTGATTCGCCTATTACTTTGCCGGTTTTATCGAGTATTTTATAGTTTTTACCTATGCCGCGAATAGAAATTTTTCTGTGCGGAAAGCGCGTTGCCGGGTACCATATGCCGCCTTTCTCCCAGTGGCGAAGCTTTCTTTCAACTTCTAACTCTTGAAGAACCGGTTTTAGTTCTGTAGAGTCGTAAAACTTGTCGTCAGGCTTTAAATACGCCTCCGATACCGCGCACTGAAGGTGCGCCTTTGTTATGGGTTTATTTAGGCTGTCAAGCACGGCGGCCTCCGGCGGTCTTTTGAAAAATTCCTGCGGTTTATGCATGAAGTATTGGTCGAGCGCGTCGTTAAGGCCGACCATCACAATTAAGGAGTCTTGGCCGGAGCGTCCGACCCTGCCGCTTCTCTGGCGCGTGGAGCTTATGGTGCCCGGGTAGCCGGTCAGTATGCACACGTCAAGCCCGCCTATGTCAACGCCAAGTTCAAGCGCGCTTGTGGATATTACCCCGTCAAGCTCGCCGGAAAAGAGACGTTTCTCTATTTCGCGCCGTTCTTCCGGGAGCAAGCCAGCGCGGTAAGACGATATGCGCTCAGCAATATCCGGGCCGCTTTGTTTCACCCACGAGTGCATTAGCTCCGTGACCTTTCTTGCCTTTGTAAAGGCTATGGTTTTAAATCCGCCACGCACGGACTCGGTAAATAGCTTTGTAGCGACGGTGTAAGCGCTCTGACCGTCTTTTGGCGGGTTTATGAATATGAAGTTACGCTTGCCTTGCGGAGCGCCGCTGTGCGACGCAAGCTCGAAGTCTTTGCCTGTCAGCATTCCGGCAAGTTCAACCGGGTTTGCTATGGTGGCGGAGCACGCAATAAAGACAGGCTCTGAACCGTAAATTTCAAGTACCCTCTGAAAGCGTTTCAGCACATGTGACACGTGCGAGCCGAATACGCCCCTGTACGCGTGAATTTCGTCAATTATAACGTATTTGAGGTTGCGTAAAAACCTTTCCCACTTTTGATGAAAGGCGTTTATGGAAAGGTGCAACATATCAGGGTTTGTAAGAATAACCCCGGGAGGAGCCTCGCGGATTTTTCTTCTTTTATAATCGGTTGTGTCGCCGTCGTATATCTCGCATGGAGCGAGTCCTGGTTTTTTCAGCTCTAAAGCAGATAAAAATCTGTTAAAGTTTTTTTGCTGGTCCTGCCCAAGCCCTTTTAAGGGGAATAGATAAAGTGCGCGCGCTGTTGGGTCTTTTAACAGTGTTTCAACAACGGGTATATTGTATATAAGGCTTTTGCCGCTCGCGGTTGGCGTCATGACAACTATGTTTTTACCTTCGCGTACGAGGTCAATGCTCTCTGCTTGATGGCTGTAAAGAGACGGGACGCCGAGCTTTTCAAGCGCTCTTTTAATTCTATCATCAAGCGGCGAGGCGGTGTCGTTGTAAACTGCTTTATGGGGAGAAAGTATTTCGTGGCAGACTACGTCTTTAAAATCCTTTCTTTTTTTTATTTCATCAATAAACGAGTTTATATCCATTGCCTGTCGGCGACGGACGCGGTGGTGGCGCTTATATTTCGGAGGTTCTTTTCAAGCCTGTCAAGAATGCGTTCTTTGTCGGCGCCAAGCCCTTTGGCGCGTATAAAGATATTTAAACAAACCGCGCCGTTTTCTTCGCTGACGTTATAGGACGCGGTGTAAAAGGCGCAGTAAAACCGCAGGCACATGGCAACGACAACGGCTAAGCCGCCCCACCATAAGATGGTAAAGCCAGGATCGTAACGGTAGCTTATTACTGCGGCAGTGTCAATGTCTGCAAAGGTGATCCTTACGTTGTCTATAATAGTCGAACTGCCGAGCGTTATTACTGCGCCACCCGAGTCGGGCGATTTGGCTTTTTGAGTTATGCGTGAGGACGGCGTTATTTTCTCGGTTGTTCCGTCAATTTTATAAAGCGTGCCGGTTTTCATGGAAGCGAACTTGACAGGGCTTTCAATGCCGGGTATGAAAATTTCCTCGTCTGTCTTTGCCTCAATGGCGATGGGGCTGTTGTAAAGCCGCAACTTTACCTTTTGCTCGTAGCCTTCCTGATAAAAAGTGTAGCCGTCGTATTTTAAAGGGTCGTTTACGTCAATGGTCTTTTCAATTGCGGCGCGTCCGTTGGTTATTATTTTTATCCGCGACTTCCATGCCTTCGGCGTTAATGCGTCTTCTTTGATAGCGTACGCGGGTTCTTTCCACCCAAGCCCCATGGCGAGGCGCGATTTTTTGTCTTTAGGGTAGTCTAACTTCGGAGTTTGAAAATATTCAGGGGAGAATTCGTCAAGTTGTACGCTGAAGCCGTCTTCAATGTGTTCTTTTTTCCAAAAGCTCTGAACCCTGCCTATTGATTTGGTCTTTATGGTTTTAGGTTGCCCCGGGTAAATGGTAAGAGTATCTTCAAAAGCAAATAGGTATGTCATCAGCGTTCCAGCAAGGCATATTACGAGGGCGGCGTGGTATAACCATGTGAGAAAGCGCGGGCTTACGAGGCCTTTTTCCATTACTATCCATTCGTTGTCTTTGTTTGCGAGCTTGAAACCCAACGTGTCTTTAAAGACGCCGCGTACGGAAGAATGCGCTTGGCTAATGGTGCCGGCAAAAGGAACGGTTCTGTCGGCGGTGAACGCCGT
>SCQA01000135.1 GCA_004298725.1 bacterium | reverse complement strand
AGGCGGTTGAGGAAGTTATAAGAAGCGCGTTAGCCGAATAAATACTCCCCCACCTTAATCCTCCCCCGCAAGGGGGGAGGAGAATGACACAGTCTAAAGGAGCTTTCATGTCAATAAAAGACGATGTTTTAAAGATAGCCGTTTCCGCCAAAGAGGCCTCTCTAAGCCTTGCCACTCTCGGTTCTGAGGTGAAGAATAAGGCGCTTCTTAACATGGCGGACGCGCTTGAGAAGAACGCCGCCCGCTTGAAGCAGGCCAACAAAAAAGACATTGACGGTGCAATCAAAAAAGGCCTGACAAAAGCCATGCTCGATAGGCTAACCCTTACCGACAAGGTAATTTCCGGCATGGCGGAAGGCCTTAGGCAAGTGGTTGCCTTGCCAGACCCGGTAGGCGAAGTTACGGGCATGTGGAAAAGGCCCAACGGCATGACGGTCGGCAAGATGAGAATACCGCTTGGCGTAATCGGCATAATATACGAATCACGTCCTAACGTAACCGCCGACGCCGCAGGGCTATGCCTGAAGTCAGGCAACGCTGTAATACTGCGCGGCGGAAGCGAAGCCATACATTCTAACGTCGCCATAGCTGAGGTTCTGAACAGCGCTTGCGCTAAGGCGGGCGTAAACGAAAAGGCCGTGCAGGTAATGCCCATGATTGACAAAGAGGCAATTCTTGAGCTTTTAAAACTTGAGGATTACATTGACCTTATAATCCCAAGGGGCGGCGAGGGGCTTATAAGGTTCGTATCCGAGAATTCGCGCATACCCGTTATAAAACACTACAAAGGCGTTTGCCACGTCTTTGTTGACGAATTCGCGGACATGGACATGGCAAAGAATATTTGTTTTAATTCCAAGGTGCAAAGGCCCGGCGTATGCAACGCCATGGAGACGCTTCTCGTTCATAAGAATATCGCAAAAAAGTTTTTGCCGATGATGCACGAGGAGTATGAAAAGGCTGGTGTCGAGCTTAGAGGTTGCCCTAAAACAAAAGCGATTTTAAAAGGCATAAAAGACGCAACCGAAGAAGATTGGAGCGCGGAGTACCTTGATTTGATACTCGCGGTTAAAGTTGTGGGTTCGTTTGACGAGGCAATAAGCCATATAACAAAGTACGCTTCGCTTCATACGGAGTCAATAGTAACCAACGACTACGCCAACGCCCAGAGGTTTTTAAAAGAGGTCAATTCGTCCACCGTGGTTGTGAACGCGTCAACGCGTTTTTCAGACGGCTTTCAGCTTGGCCTTGGCGCTGAAATAGGCATTTCAACGTCCAAGCTACACGCCTTCGGCCCTATGGGGCTTGTCGAGCTTACCACGCAGAAGTTCATCATCTACGGCAACGGTCAGGTAAGAGAGTAGCTTTTTTGTTCCTGAAAAACTCTGCAAAAGCCGCAGTTTTGGTGTAAAATAATACTAAATGGCGTAATCATACGTTTTTTCATCATTAAAGCGCGGTAACGCGCCTTTATAAACGAGGTCGATAATGGGCGTAAAAGGCCG
>SCQA01000134.1 GCA_004298725.1 bacterium | reverse complement strand
AGGAAAAGACATCTTAGGACGGATACCCGACATTTTTTGATTGCGAAAAAGAATTAATCAGAGTTTTCAGAATATTATATTAATGACTTTAATGGCCAACATGCCACTGGTGGCCAACATGCCACAGGGCAGGTCATAAAGGAGCGGCTTAGTGGAAGGCGTACTTAATTTTGGCGGGCTTCCTGAGGAGCTGCTGAAGAAGAAAAAAAAGCGGTTTTCAGTGCTTCCGGTGCCTTACGATCTGACGGCTTCGTATATAAGCGGCATGAGAAACGGCCCAAGGGCCATCATAGACGCTTCCACGCATATGGAGCTTTATGACGACGAGCTTGGGTGCGAGCCGTGTAACGCGGGCATTGAGACACTGCTTTTTCTGGAGGCCACCGCATTAGGCCCGGAGGAGATGATTAAAAGGGTCAAAGCGGCAGGCTCCGTCATAATAGCGTCCGGGAGATTGCCGGTGCTTATCGGCGGAGAGCACAGCGTAACGCTCGGCCTTGTGCAGGCGCTTTTAAAAAAGCACCCGAAGATGTCCGTTTTGCAACTTGATGCCCATGCCGACATGAGGGATGAATATCAGGACAGCCCTTTTAACCATGCCTGCGTGGCAAGAAGAATTTCCGAGCTTTGCCCGATAGTTCAGGCCGGCATACGGAGCCTGAGCATTGAAGAGGCGGAGTTTTTAAGCTCCGTTAAAAACGGCAAAGGGACAAGAAGGAATAAGCGGATAAAAACCTTCAGCGCTCACGAGACGCTTGGCGGCGTAGCCGATGACGTTAGCGCCTCTCTTACGGACGAAGTATTTATAACGGTTGACCTTGACGTGTTCGACCCCGCCATAATGCCCGCTACAGGCACGCCTGAGCCGGGCGGCCTTTTTTGGTACGACGCGCTTGATTTGCTGAGGAAGGTCATTTCAAAGAAGAAGATAGTCGGTTTCGACGTGGTTGAACTGTGTCCGCTTCCGGGCAACATCGCGCCGGATTTTCTGGCGGCAAAGCTTGTGTATAAAATGATGGGCTACATAAACGAAGGGCTTAAATAGTTTTTCAAAGACGGCGCGGAGCCGATTTCATACGCCGGAGAGACAGCCGGTAAACAGGAGGTAATTACGATGATATTTGTTCCTAAAAGGGTATTCTTCACCAAAGGGGTGGGAACTCACAAAGAGGAACTCCATTCCTTTGAGCTCGCGCTTCGCGACGCCGGCATAGAGAAGTTCAATCTGGTGCAGGTATCGAGCATCTTTCCGCCGGGATGCAAGATTATATCAAGGTCGCTCGGCATAAAAAAGCTTTCTCCCGGGCAGGTTGTCTTTTGCGTTATGAGCAGGCTTGCGAGCAACGAAACAAGAAGGCTCATGGCGGCTTCAGTCGGTTGCGCCATACCAACGGACAGGAAGATGTATGGCTATTTGAGCGAGCATCACGCCTACGGCCAGACGGACACCATAGCGGGCGATTACGCTGAAGACCTTGCCGCGGCCATGCTTGCCTCCACTCTCGGCATTCCTCTTGATGAAAGCCTCGGCTGGGACGAGAAAAAGGAAATATACAGGATTAGCGACAAAATAGTAAAGACTACAAACGTAACCCAGTCGGCCATAGTCAAGGGCGACGGCAAATATACCACTGTTGTTGCCGCGGCAGTGCTGGTTTTATAGAGGCTAACGCTCCTTCGCGGTTTGTCTTGCGCCGGACCGATTCAATGTGCAAGGCCGCCGCTGATTGGAGCGCGGCTTGAACGCGCAATCATTATGAGAGTTGCCCTTACCTATAACCTCAGAAGGGAAGTTAAAGTTGGCGACAACCTGCCTGACGACTTTTATGCCGAATGCGACGGCATAGAGACCATTGAGGCCGTTAAAAACGCCATACTCGAATGCCATGAAACGGCGGTGATGGTCGAGGCTGACGAAGACGCTTATGAAAAACTGCGCGCTCTAAGGCCGGACATCGTCTTTAACATGGCCGAGGGCCTTTGGGGCGAAAGCAGAGAGGCTCAACTGCCCGCCATGCTGGAGATGCTCCGGATTCCGTACACCGGCTCGTCTCCGCTTTCTCTCGGGCTGTGCCTGAATAAGGCAAGGGCAAAGGAAGTTCTATCTCATTACGGCGTGCCAAACTCCAGATTTATCGTATCGGACAACCCTGATTTTTGCTTTGCCGACCGGAGCCGGTCAAACGAAAATTTCTTCCCATTTCCCATGATAGTCAAGCCGCTTTTTGAAGGTTCAAGTAAAGGTATAAAGAACGACTCGTTTGTTACCTGCCCGGCAGAGCTTGAAACTAAAGTAAGAAGCATAGTGCGCGAGTACTCCCAGCCAGCGCTTATTGAAGAGTATTTAAGCGGTAGAGAATTTACCGTCGCGCTGATGGGCAACGGTAAAACCTTAAAGGTGCTTCCGATAGTGGAAATAAATTACGCGTCTTTGCCCGCGGGCGTAAACCATATATATTCATATGAGGCCAAGTGGATATTTGACAGGCCTGATAATCCGCTGGACATTTTCAACTGCCCGGCCGTGCTCGGTGAGGCGCTTAAAAATGAGATAGAAAAAACGGCGATGGACGCGTTTGGCGCCCTTAGCCTGCGTGACTGGTGCAGGATTGACATAAGGCTCGACTGCAAAGGCGCGCCCAACGTAATCGAGCTGAACCCGCTTCCGGGCATATTGGCGGACCCGAAAGAAAATTCATGTTTTCCTAAGGCCGCGAGGGCCGCCGGGCTGACTTTTGGCGGCCTCGTGAACGGTGTGATTGACGCGGCGCGCGTCAGGTACGGATTATGAGCAATAAAGAAATACTGATAATATACAATGACGACGGCATCGAGGAGCATTCGTTTCGTGACGGCAAAAACCGCATAATCCACGAGGGCGTCGCCAAGACAGCCGAAGAAGTCAAGGCCGCGTTGAAGGAAAACGGCTTTTCAATAGAAGTTCAGCCGCTTAGCGTGAAGATAGGCATTGACGCTTTACTTCGTGAAGTTAAAAAAGACGCCGGCAGAATGGTTTTTAACCTTTGCGAGGCCGCTTTTGGGCAGAGCGCTTTGGAAATGAACGTGGCGGCGCTTTTGGAACTTTACAGAGTCAAGTTCACCGGAAGCCCGGCGCTGACCCTTGGGCTTGCGCTTGACAAGGGGCTTTCAAAAGATATTCTTAACAGCCGAGGCATACCGACGCCGGCGTATTGCGTCCTTACGGAGCCGCCCTCAACCTCAAGGCTTAAAAACAAGCTCGAATTTCCGCTGATTGTTAAGCCATTAAGAGAGGACGCAAGCATAGGAATAGATTCCGGCGCGGTTGTGCATACCATGGAGGAGTTTAAAAGGCGCGTGGAGTTCGTTATAAACCACTTCGCGCAACCCGCCATAGTCGAGGAGTATATCGAAGGCAGGGAATTTAACGTGGCCGTTATAG
>SCQA01000015.1 GCA_004298725.1 bacterium | reverse complement strand
TTCTTTTCGTTAAGTTTTTTTATCGTGTCCGGGCTTGAAAAGGCGCTTAAAAAGCCCATATACACGGTGCCTTCCTTCATGGCGTTTATTTCATCGTCGGTCGGCTTATTGACTTTAAGGATTATGTCGCAATTGCCTATAAGGGCAGTGGCGGTCGGGGCTATAGTCGCTCCGGCGGCTGTAAAGTCCTTGTCTTCAAGGTATGAATTCTTTCCGGCGCCGGTTTCAACCACGACCTCTGTTCCGGCTTTTACCATTTTAGCGATGGTATCCGGCACTGCGGCCACGCGGCGTTCATAAGGGGCTGTTTCCTTTAAAATTCCTACTTTCATTGCCTCCTCCGTTTTGTTTTATTTTTTTTCAAGAAGCTCTGCCTTGACTTGGCTATGATGTCAATCGCGTGTTCGCGGTCTTCCCATCCCTCGACGGCGGTTTTCTTTTCCTCAAGGTCTTTGTAAACCGAGAAGAAGTGCGAAATTTCCTTTAACAGATGCGGCGGCACGTCTTTCAGCGATTCTATGTGGTTCCAAAGAGGGTCTTTCATCGGCACGCATAGTATTTTTTCATCAGGCCCTTTTTCATCCCACATTTTGAAAAGCCCGATGGGTTTGGCTTCGATGATGCAACCCGGAAAGGTCTCTTCCCATACGAGCACAAGCGCGTCAAGAGGGTCGCCGTCGCCGGCAAGGGTGTCAAGTATGAAGCCGTAATCGCTCGGATAATGCATCGCGGAAAAAAGCATCCTGTCGAACTTTATGCGTCCGGTCTTGCCGTCGTATTCGTACTTATTTCTGCACCCTTTGGGTATTTCTACCATTACTTCGACTGTAACAATAGGATTTTTGTCAGCCATTTAAGCGCCTTTATGCCCTGTTCGGGTCATGTATGACCTGTTCGGGTCATGTATGACCTTTTCGGGTCATTGTTGTTTTCCGGCGTAAAAACGCCGGGTTGAATGTTATGGCCGTTAAAATAAAAAAACCGCCGGGCTATAGAGCATGTATTTTAGTATTCATGCAGTGCCCAGACGGTCGGCTGACGAAATTCGCATAATTCAATGTCCGTTAACTGCGCGCAGGCGGGTTATCAGAGGACATTCTTGCTTATGCGAAATTCGCGTGTTAAAAACTTCCGTTTCCCGGTGGTTTTCCACCTTAATTCCGTCAGTAACGGAAGATGCTATTTAGGAAAAATAACATACTCTGTAATCGTTGTTTTGTCAAGTTTTTTTGTTTTCAAGTGTCTTTGTGCCTTTTTACTGCTTTGACTGCGGGCAACGATTGTGTTATTAAATAATTACGGAGCGCGGATTTTCATGACAATAAAAACATCTATATTCATGCTGTTGCTTCTTTTTGCACCGGTTTCATCTTTTGCTGTGGATAATAAAGATGAACGCGCTTTGAGGCAAAAGGGCGAAGAGCTTTTTAATCAGAACTGCGCCAAATGCCACGGTGAAAAGGGCGTCGGCACAAAGGAAGGCCCGCCGCTTGTGCATAAGATATACCATCCGAACCACCACGCGGATTTGAGCTTTCGTTGGGCAATAGAGCGCGGCGTAAGGTCGCACCATTGGGGTTTTGGCGACATGCCTAAGATTGACGGCGTAAAGCCCGATGAGGCGGAGAGCATTATAAAATATGTTCGCGGTATTCAGAAAGAGGCCGGTATATTTTAGGCAGGTTGCACGGCAGAGGTGAATAAGATATGGGCAGGTTAAAGAACAAGCTTTTAGCAAAGCTCTTTACTAAGTTTATGGGCCTTGCCGCCCATGCCGCCAAGAAGATTGAACCTGTGGCAGAGGGCGGCGTTGTGCCGTGGGCGCCTTTTACCAAAAGCCTTAAAAGCTCCACAGTGGCCATTGTTACCACCGCCGGCGTTCATTTGAAATCTCAAACCCCTTTTGACATGGAACGCGAAGACGGAGACGCGTCGTTTAGGGAAATCCCTTCCGATGCGCCGCCGCACAGTTACGCCATAACGCATGATTACTACGATCATTCCGATGCGGATAAAGATATAAACATAGTCTTCCCTGTCGACAGGCTTAAAGAGATGGCAGGCGCGGGAGTTATAGACGCCCTTGCCAAGTTCAACTACGGTTTCATGGGGCATATAACCGGAGAGCGCGTGGAAGAGCTAATGAAAAAGAGCGCGCCGGAGGTTGCCCGAAGATTAAAAAATGAAGGCGTTGATATTGTGATACTGACCCCCGGGTGAGTAACTTGCAACCGGTCCGTGGGACTGATACAGAGGGAAGTTGAAAAAGCCGGAATTTCAACGATAAGCGTATCGTTAGCAAGAAAGCTTACTGAAGAGACGCGTGTGCCAAGGGCGGTATTCGTTAATTGGCCCATGGGGCATCCGCTTGGAGAGCCTTTTAACGTTAAAACTCAAATGGCGGTGCTGAAGAGCGCTTTTAAGGCCATCGAAACCATAAAAGAGCCGGGCGTTATAATAGACTTGCCTTACAGGTGGAAACAGCCGGAAGATTTGATTGATGGCTGAAATGGAACGTTAGCGCCGTCGTACGCTTATTCGTCTAAACGGCGGACACATAGTGTTCGGTAAGGCCGTTACTGCCGCCGCGTAGAGCGGCCTTTCAGCGGATAAGCACGTTCGCGCCTTCGGGTTTTTCGCCGGGTTTTATGGAGTGGCATTTTTTGCAGTCCGCGAATTTAAAGGCTGTTTTGCCGTGGCAGTAGCCGCAAGACCTCCCCTCCGCCATGTCGCTCATGGTCATATTGTTTCCGCCAAGCGTGTCTTTAAATACGTTTGGGTGGCAGGTTTCACATAGCGTATCCGCCGAGTGGGTCTCATGGCTGAAGGCTACGCTTGCTATCCCTTGAATGCGGGGGGTGAAGATAATCGTATTTTCACGGACTTCGTTTTTTATGATTGCGCTGTCAGGAGTTTCCTCCTGACAGATATTTTGGCGGGCAGTGCCCGCCCTACAAGGCCCGGCTCCTGCTATAAGTCTGCTTGCCCCGCTCTTCCTCAGTTCCGTCCAGTCAATAAACCCGAATTTATCAAGCGGCAGTTTGTTGTTTTTAAGCGCTGACAACGTCCATTGGCCGCCAAGCCTTTGGGCGGTATCTGAAACTTTCTTCAGGTCTATTTTCGCGGTGTTGTACGTAAGCGCCGGAGGAGGCGACATAGCCGAGTGGCACAGTATGCAATCTTGTTTTGAATCCGTGTTAAAGGCCGTCTTGTTGTCGTGGCACGCGCCGCAGTATTTGCCCTCAGCCATGGCTGTGTGGTTTATGGCGCCGCCTGAGCGCTTCATTTCAAAAAGGCCGTTATGGCAGAATGAGCAGGCGTACCAAAGGCGGTGCGTCCAATGAGGAAAGACAACCGCAACGGCAGTCGCGGTGGTCGGCTCTTTTACGTCGGGGCGCATAAGGATGTTGCCGATGTAGCTTTCAAAGACAGCCCATTTCTGCGCTTCGGCAAGGCGCTTGTTTTCAATTTCCATCAGTTCGCGCTGAAGTTTTTCAACGGCGTCAAGCGGAGCAGGGTCGCTACTTGAGTGTTTGTGAATGGACGCCATCGCGCTTGCTATGTCGAGCAGTTGCATCTTTTCTTCAAAAGTCTTTTCGCCGGTTAGCGCCTCTTCAATCAGCGTTGTTACTTCAGCGGGAATTATAGCCTTGTTTTTTTTGACGAGCGCGGCGCGGTATTCGGGTCTGTTGGCGTAGTACGCGGCGGTGAAATCGTCACGGAACGACGCGCCGGCAGAACGCGGCGCGCTGATTAGCGCAATAAACATGAATACGGCAAGCACGTTTTTTGTGTTAAGTGTCAAGGCTTTCTCCGTAAGCTGACATTAAAACTATAACAGGTTTCGAGGCAGGCGCAATACTCCGCTGGTTTGCTACGCTAGCCTGCCATAATGTTTTTTTATTGTAAAAACCCCGTGGTTGCATATATTATATAGTGCGGAATGGAGCGCTGGAGCCGCGTTGAAAGGAGAGGCGGAGTGTTAGAAAAAAAGCTTACCGTTGCAATAGTAATGCCGGTGTATAACGAGAAGAACTATATTGCCGAAGTGGTAAAGCGCGTTATGGACACGGGCGTTCCAACGGAACTTATAATTATTGACGACTGCTCGAAAGACGGCACAAGGGACGAGCTTCAGTGCATAAAAAAGGGCTGGAGCTATAAAAACTGTATTCTTAAAGTGGTGCTTCACGCTAAAAACGCGGGCAAGGGCGCGGCGCTTCGCACGGGCTTTAAAAACGTAACCGCGGATATTGTAATTATTCAGGACGCTGATTTTGAATATGACCCTAAAGATTACCCTAAGCTTCTTCAGCCTATATTCGACGGTAAGGCGGACGTTGTTTTTGGCTCCCGTTTTCTCGGAGATTCCCACAGGGTGCTGTTTTTCTGGCATATGCTCGGCAATAAATGTCTGACGTTTGTTTCCAATATGCTCAGTAACCTTAACCTTACGGACATGGAGACGGGCTATAAGGCTTTTAAAATGGACGTGCTTGGAAAAATTAATTTAAAGTCGGACAGGTTCGGCTTCGAGCCTGAAATAACCGCCAAAGTGGCCAAGACCCGTTGCCGGATATACGAAACGTCCATTTCATATTCCGGCAGGACGTACGAAGAAGGCAAGAAGATAAGCTGGAAAGACGGCATAGCCGCTTTCTGGCACATAGTGAGGTTTAATTTATTTTCCTGATAACGACATGCGGTTAATATCGAGAGGAGCCGTTTTAGCGCTCGTCATTTGCGCGTGCTTTTTTTACGCGCAAGACTCGTCGGCTTTTACTTCCGATGAAGAGGCCAATATCAAGGTTTACGATGACGTAAGCCCGTCCGTGGTAAATATTGTCACTACCACGGTTTCATACGATTTTTTTTATAACGCGGTTCCGGCCAGAGAGGCCGGTTCAGGCGTAATTATAGATAATCTCGGCCATATAGTAACTAATTACCACGTGGTGGAGGATGCGCGTCAATTAAGCGTTACTCTTTTTGACGGCGTTAGATACAACGCGGAGGTGGTCGGGGTCGATCCCAGCGGTGATATCGCCTTAATTAGAGTGAAAGCGCCGCAGGCGAAGCTGAGGCCGGCGCCTTTTGGGGATTCGTCAGCGCTTAGAGTGGGGCAGAAGGTGCTTGCCATAGGCAATCCGTTCGGCCTTGAAAAGACGCTTACAGTAGGCATAGTCAGCTCTCTTGGCAGAACCATGAGGGCCAACAACGGAAGGCTAATGAGCGGCATAATTCAAACCGATGCCGCGATAAACCCGGGCAACTCCGGCGGCCCGCTTCTTTCCGGCGACGGCAAGATGATAGGCCTTAATACCGCGATATTCAGCACCGTGGGCGGCTCCATAGGCATTGGTTTCGCCATACCGGTAAATAGCGTTAAAAAGGTTGTGCCGCAACTTATAGAGAAGGGCTACGTTTCAAGGCCGTGGCTGGGGATACGCGGCCAGAGCATTGACGCAAATGTAGCCGCCGCGCTTGGTTTCAAATCAGCCGGTGTGCTTGTGGCCGATGTATTCAGGTCAAGCCCGGCTGACAATGCCGGCTTTAAAGGCTCTGACAAGGCTGTGAGGTTCGGTAATTTTATAGTCTCCGCCGGCGGCGATTTTATAGTGGCGGTGGACAACGCGCCAGTAAAGTCAATGGACGAATTCAATGAAGTAATTGACAGAAGCGGCATAGGCGCGGAAGTGACTATTACCGTGGTAAGAGACGCAAAAACAATTAATTTCAAGATTACTCTTGTGGAAATGCCCAGAGGCAATTAAAGAACGTGAATAGTTATAGATAACAGATACCCGATGACCGTAGTTAAGAAGGAGGTAGGTTAAAATGCACAACGCAGTTCGTCCGGTGGCCATAGGTTTCATACTTGGAATTATGAGCCTTTTCTTCGGCATATTCTGGGCTGTGTATTTGGTTGTAAACCACGATGCGATTCATAAAACGCTTGAGGCGTCCGCAAACGCGGCGATAAGCTCGAAATTCGTTGCCGTCAGCCAAGAACACGTGAGAGGACACACACATGCAAACGCTAAGAGCGGCCACGCGCACGAAGGGCATTCAAGCGTTTCAAAGGACGATACCGGCGCGCCAGGCGTTCTTCCGGCGCGCCATGAAGAAGGCTCTAAGCATGATAACCCGCTTATGGAAGCGGCTCACGACAGGCTTACGCGGGGGCATATACACGCCATGGGCCTCGGGCTTATTGTAATTTGCGTCTCTCTTGTATTGGTTTTGCTTGATGCGCCGGCCCGCGCAAAGACGATAGCTTCCGCCTGCCTCGGCGTTGGCGGGTTTTTTTATCCGTTCGCGTGGATAATAATGGGCTATAGAACCGTTGTAATGGGCGCAGGCGCGGCGCAGGAGTCCGTGTTGCCGATAGTCGCCCTAAGCGTTCCTCTTGTGCTTATCGGGCTTTTGATCTGTTTTTTTTATCTTGTGAAGGCGGTTTTTACAAGGGCTTGATCGAGCGTTAAAACGATTTATTTTTTTGTTGCTTTTAGCTTTTTGCTCTGATATAAGCTTCTTTTTAGATTCCACAGGGGCGCGTATGGGTTTAAAGACTTTTGACAGAGGCGTTCACCCGGCGTACTGCAAAGAGCAGACCGCCGGAAAGAAGATTGAGCTTGCGGCTTTGCCTAAAACCGTCATTATTGCGCTCTCGCAACACGCCGGAGTAATCTGCGAGCCGCTTGTTAAAAAAGGCGACGTCGTTACGGAAGGGCAGAAGATAGGCGACGTAAAGGCGTTTATTTCGGCTCCGGTGCACGCGAGCATATCCGGTAAGGTTAAGGAAGTTGATTTGCATCTTTCGCCTTCTGGGGCAAAGGTGCTTTCCGTTGTCATTGACGGCGACGGTTTGTCAAAAGACTGGGGCGCTGTAACGCAAAAGGACGTGCAATCTTTAAGCGGCGAGGCCATACGTGAAGCCGTCCGCGAATGCGGCATTGTCGGCATGGGCGGCGCGGCGTTTCCCACGTACGTAAAGCTTGCTCCTCCGAAGGGCCGCGCCATCGACACCGTAATACTTAACGGTTGCGAATGCGAGCCTTACTTAACCGCCGACCACAGGGTTATGGTCGAGTACCCTGAAAAGGTCGTTTGCGGCCTTCAAGCAATAATGAAAGCCACAAACGCCAAAGACGGCGTTATATGTATTGAAGACAATAAGCCTGATGCCATAGAGGCGTTAAGAAAAGTCTCGTCAACAAAAGGCGTAGTTATAGCGGTGGTTGCCTCCAAGTATCCGCAGGGGGCTGAAAAGATGCTTATAAAGGCCGTGCTTGGCAGAAAGGTTCCGGTTGGCAAGCTTCCGCCGGATGTCGGCGTGGTGGTGAATAACGTTGGTACGGCTGTGGCTGTTTACGAAGCGCTTACGTTTGATAAGCCTCTTATTGACAGGGTCGTTACTATAAGCGGCGAGGTGAGGGAGCCAAAGAATTTGCTTGTCCGCATAGGCACGTCGTTTGAGGAAGTTGTGGCGCAGTGCGGCGGGTTGAAGGCCAGCGAGTCAAGGGTGTTAAACGGCGGGCCGATGATGGGCGTGGCTCAGGTAAACCTTTCGGTGCCGGTTGTAAAGGGAACTTCAGGCATAACCGTGCTTGATCAGGCCGGTTCAAAACCATTACGAATAGACCCGTGCATTCGGTGCGCCCGTTGCGTGGAGGCTTGCCCCATGGCTCTGATGCCGTACAGGCTTGGAGATCAAGGCCGCATGCAGATGCTTGACGGCTTTAGCCAGTGGGGAGGGTTTTCTTGCATAGAGTGCGGGTGTTGCTCTTATGTTTGTCCGTCAAAGAGGCCGCTTCTTGAGTGGATTAGAGTCGCTAAATTTAAGTCGCGCAAGGCTCAAAAGGCAAAGTCAGCCTGAAGTTATTAAGACTGTGAAAAGTGAATAGACAGATAACCGATAACAGATACCGGTCATAAAAACATGGAAGATAAAGCCGTTCAAAGTGATTCAGGCGCGCTGTTAAAGCTTGTTGTAAAGTCGTCGCCGCATTTTATCACCGGCGACTCCGTGCCAAAAATAATGCATACCGTAGTGCTCGCTCTTTTTCCGGCGCTTGCGGCAGGGGTCTATTTTTTCGGTTTTCGCGCTTTGCTCATTACGGTTGTGGCTGTGGCGTCAAGCATGTTAGCCGAATATGCCGTGCAAAAAATGCGTTCAAAACCGATTACCGTATATGACGGAAGCGCGATTATAACCGGAATGCTTATAGCGCTTTCCCTTCCTGTCGGCTTTCCGCTCTTTGGCGTATTTCTGGGTTCTGTTTTTGCCGTTGCCATAGGCAAACAGTTGTTTGGCGGGTTGGGCTTCAATATATTCAACCCCGCGCTTCTCGGCAGGGCATTTTTAATGGCTACGTACCCTGTGCTTACGACCACGTGGGTAAACCCGAGAACGGTGCAGAAGGCCGTTGACGCGGTTTCAGCCGCCACGCCTCTCGCGCTTATGAAGTTTGAAGGCAAGCTGACGCCGATAACCGACCTCTTCTTTGGAAATGTCGCTGGTTCGCTCGGTGAGACATCGGCGCTCGCGATAATCATAGGCGGCCTGTACCTCCGCTACAAGGGCTATATAAACTGGAAGCTTCCGCTTGGCTACCTTGGTTCAATAGCAGTCTTTTCAGGCGTATTCTGGCTATACAATCCGGCGAAGTACGCAAGCCCGCTCTTTCATCTCTTCGCGGGCGGCGCCATGCTTGGCGCGTGGTTCATGGTGACCGACATGGTAACCACGCCTGTTACGGCGCTGGGGCAGTGGATATTCGTAATAGTCGGCGGCATGCTCGCGGTTATGATACGGCTTTTTGGCGGCCTGCCCGAAGGCGTAATGTACTCCATACTTTTAATGAACGCGTTCGTGCCGCTTATAAACAAGCACACAAGGCCCAAAGTATTCGGCGAAGGCGAAAAGGCCGTTTAAAAGCGGTTGTGTTTACGGAGGCTTAAGGCAGTGAGCGGATTTACTAAAATGTTTCTTAATCTTACGCTGGTGGGTTCCATATCCGGCGTTCTTCTTGCCGCGGCGTTTCACTACGCCGACCCTATGATTCAGGCGAACAGGGAAAAGGAGCTTAAAGAGGCGATATTCGTGGTCCTTCCAGAAGCAAAGGATTATAAGGCCCATGAAAAGACCGTCGCCGGCGAAAAGATGACCGTGTATGAAGGCGTTGACGCCGGCGGCAAGCCCGTTGGCATTGCCTTTAAAGCCGAAGGCGGGGGTTTTCAGGGGAACATAGCGATTATGGTCGGGCTTAATTTGGATTATATAAGGCTTAAAGGCATAAAAGTGCTTGAGCAGGTGGAAACGCCCGGCCTTGGCAACAGAATAGGCGAGCCTAAATTTGAAGACCAGTTCAAAGGCGTTGAAATTAAGCCGAAGCTTGAGTATATCAAGAATAGAAAGCCTGAAAAGCCGAATCAGATACAGTCAATAACCGGCGCGACTATTTCATCTGACGCCGTTGTGAAAAATATAAACAAGTACGTTGAAATTGTGCTTAAGGAGTTTCCGCGCGAGGACATGGCTAAGGACAGCGCCGCCGGGCATGACGTAAAGACGTCTTCGGAGAAGAAGGAGGGCGGACATGGCGGAAGATAGCTTGAGCCTGTGGGGAGAGTTTAAAAAAGGCCTTTGGCAGGAGATTCCGCCTTTCAGGTTGGTTCTCGGCACATGCCCCACGCTTGCCGTTACCAACTCCGTAAAGAAC
>SCQA01000133.1 GCA_004298725.1 bacterium | reverse complement strand
CAACATGCCACTTGTGGCCAACATGCCACTTGTGGCCAACATGCCACTTGTGGCCAACATGCCACTTGTGGCCAACATGCCACTTGTGGCCAACATGCCACTTGTGGCCAACATGCCACTGGAAAGATCATAAGGAGGAAGTATGTCGCTGACGCACATTGACGGGCGCGGCAAGGCAAAGATGGTTGACGTAACCGCCAAAAACGTTACTGAGCGCGTTGCCGTGGCAAAAGGCAAAGTGCTTATGAAAAAAGAAACGCTTGCGCTTATTATCGCCAACGAGGTTAAAAAAGGCGACGTGCTCGCCGTGGCGCGCATAGCGGGCATAATGGCCGCCAAAAAAACAGCAGATACGATACCTCTTTGCCATCCGCTGAATTTAACAAGCGTGGAGGTTGACTTCAACATTTTACAAGAAGAGGCCGCCGTGGAAATAATCGCCACAGCTAAAGTGGCTTCGCAAACCGGCGTTGAAATGGAGGCCCTTACCGCCGTTGCCATAGCCGCGCTTACGGTGTACGATATGTGCAAAGCCGCCGACAAAGGCATGACCATTACCGATGTAATGCTTATAAAAAAGAGCGGCGGCAAGAGCGGCACATATGAACGCGCTTAAAAAACGCGCATAAACTTTATTATTTACTTAAAAATGCCTTTTCGGTTATAATGCAGAGATATGGAAAAGGATAGGTTCGAGCATTTCAAGGAACTACTCAACGGCAAGCTTGCGGAGCTTATAAACGACGCCGGAAAAACAGTAAGCGGCATGAGCGGCGCTACCGAAGAGAACTACCCCGACCCGACTGACAGGGCGTCTCACGAAACCGACACCAGCTTCCTTCTAAGAGTCAAAGACAGGGAACGAAAGCTGGCAGGCAAAATAAAAGAGGCCCTTAAAAGGATTGAGGACGGCTCTTACGGCATCTGCGAGCTTTGCGGCGAAAACATCTCGGATAAAAGGCTTGAAGCAAGGCCGGTAACAACCTGTTGCATTGACTGTAAAAAAGAAGAGGAAGAACAGGAAAAACGCTCCAACGCCTGATGCTTTTTCTAAAGATGCCATCAAGGGGCGCTTAAAAAGATATGCCCGAACTTCGCAAAGACCCGATTGTAGGCCGGTGGATTATCATTTCAACGGACCGCGGAAAGCGGCCGTCCGAATTTGAATTTTCCGCGCCCGCGCCGAAGTCCGGCTTCTGTCCGTTTTGTCCAGGTAACGAATCTAAAACCCCAGTTGAAATACTCGCCTACAGAAAAAACAACTCCGGCCCGAATACCTCCGGCTGGCATATAAGGGTAGTGCCGAACAAATATCCGGCCCTGAAAGTGGAAGGCGAGCTTAACCGCGAAGGCGAAGGCGTGTACGACAAGATGAACGGCGTCGGGGCGCATGAAGTCATAATAGAAACGCCTGCGCACAAAGACCAGCTCTCCACCTTAAGCTCGGCGCAGTTTGAAGAGATACTCTGGGCCTACAGGGACAGGATAATAGACCTTAAAAAAGACCTGCGCTTAAAGTACGTGCTAATCTTCAAAAACCACGGCGAAGCCGCCGGAGCCACGCTGGAGCACAGCCATTCGCAGTTAATCGCCCTGCCTATCATCCCCAAAAGAGTAGCGGAAGAGCTTGACGGCTCGCTCGAATACTTCAACTTCAAAGAACGGTGCATATTCTGCGACATCATACGGCAGGAAATAATGCAGGGGATACGGGTAGTCTCTGAAAATAAAGACTTTATAGCCGTAACCCCGTACGCGCCCAAGTCGCCGTTTGAAATATGGGTACTGCCAAAGGCGCATGAAGCCTCATTTGAAAATTGCCAGAAACACCACTACGAAAACCTGTCGCTAATCTTCACGGACGTACTGAGAAGAATGGACAAAGTGCTGAACTTTCCGCCGTATAACTTTATCCTTCACGCGGCGCCGCTAAATAACGGCGCTTCGCAGTATTATCACTGGCATTTCGAAATTATGCCCAAACTCACCAAGGTGGCCGGCTTTGAATGGGGCTCGGGTTTTTACATAAACCCGACGCCGCCCGAAGAAGCCGCTAAATTTTTGCGCGACGCAAGGCTGTAACGCGTAGTGACGTAACAGTTCTTTTAAGCGGCAAAAAATCAGCTTAGCCTCACAGCCCGTCAACTTGGCACGTTTTAAAAAAGAGTATATAATAGAACAGGCTTCAACGATTTAAGGCTCTCATCATTTATACGGCGCGCGGAGCCATCCGTTAAATGGATTGAAAAACGTCATGAAAAAAAAGATACTTGTCGTTGACGACGAAGAAGGACTGCGGCTACTGTACAAAGAAGAGCTTGAAGACGACGGAAACGACGTTGAGCTTGCATCCTCCGGCCTTGAGGCGCTTGAAAAGCTCGAAGTCGCGCCGGTAGACCTTGTTCTGTTAGACATCAAAATGCCTGGCATGGACGGAGTTGAAGTTCTACGCAGGGTTAAGGAGAAGTGGAAAAACCTGCCGGTGATACTCTGTACCGCTTACCCCCATTACAAACACGACTTCGGAACGTGGGCGTCGGACGCCTATATCGTAAAATCTTCAGACCTTACCGAATTAAAGCAAACCATCAAAGACATTCTCTCCAGGAAGTAACGATGCTTGAAGCGTAAAACCAATGACGCGAATATGCCTTATTAGCGCGGAGCCGCTTGAAATGCTAAACTTTATATGCTACAAGATAGACTATAAAGACAAAATTAACCGGCCTTTGTAACGAGAACGCCGCGGCAAATGAACTTTTTCAAACAACTTGCTCTCGTCCGCGTTTAGCGGCTACGCTGACAACTATTAACAGGCAACATTTTATTCGCCGCGCATTCTGAAGCTTGCCACTTCAACAGACATAGGAGAATAAATGATAATTCAATGCGATAACTGCTCGACAAAATTCCGCATAGACGACTCAAAGGTTACTCCAAGCGGCGTAAAGGTGCGTTGCACAAAATGCCAGAACGTATTCGTCGCGAAACAACCTCAGAGCGAAGAATTACCCAAGCAGAAACCTCAAGAACCAGAAGCAGAGAGCGCCGGAGCCGGCTCACAAAGGCAAGGAGCGGATACTTCAACAAACGCGCCGCAAGGCGGCGGGTTTGATTTCAGCTCTGACGCCCAACAACCAAACGCAAGCCAAACGCCGGCGGAGCCTGATAAGAAAGACTACTCCATAGGCTCTGCATACAACATGACTGAAGGCGACTACAGCGCGAAAGACGCGAAAACGCCATTCGGAGTCGAAACCGGCAAAGGCGAAGACGAACAAGGCTGGAAAATAACGAATGAAGAGCCTGAAGGCCTCGCTTCTTCTACCGCCAGAAAATTAGACGAAAAGACGCCCCTTACCCTCGCGGGTCAAACAAAAAAAAGCTATGATGAAAACAACGCCGAGGCCATGTCTAAAGACCTTACAGCCGGAATGGACGACGAATCCGATAACGCCGCCGGACTTACAGACGACTCCGGCTCCGGAGACGAACTTACAACGGACACATCGGCTATACGGGCGTCTGCGCCGGAAACATCTTCAAAAGGCACATTCATCGTCTGGATAATTATAGCACTTTTGATATTGGCCGGCGGCTACGCGATGCGCGTAGCGGTGTCGTCGTCGCCGAAAAAACCGCAATCCGCGCTGAGCGTTGAAACTATTACGGGCGCGTTCGCGGAAAACAAAAATATCGGCAAGGTATTCATAATACAATCCAAGATAAAAAATACATCCGACAGCCCGCAACAGGTGCGCGGCATTATGGGAGCCGTGTACGACGCCTCCGGCAAGAAATTATCCAGCCGAATGGTCTCACCGGGCAGAACGGTATCAGCCGAAGAAATAAAAAACATGACTAAAGACGAACTTTTAAAACAGTTCAAAGACGCCAAAGGCGCTGATATTCCGCCCAAAGGCACGGTGCCTGCCATGATAGTCTTTACAGAGCCTCCGTCCAACGTAGCCGAATACGGTATTGACATACTGCGCTGAGAGCGCCAACCGTTTTATTTAACAAACCCCATACCGCATTCAACGGGTATGGGGTTTGTTTATGCAATCCCGGCCATTATGCCGTGATTTTCAGCAAAGCAGAGAATATTAATAAAATCCGGCCCAATTGCGAAGTGCCGCCAAAAATGAACTTCATTAACAAACATAAAACTGCGGACAACATAACCGCAATGGTACGCCGGGCAATAATTGACGCGGCCGCTCTGCCGGAAGACGCCATGCGCCTTGAGCTTTTGGCCAAGCGCCTCGGCGCGCTCGACGCCGACGGCACCGCGCGTTTTTTTGACGAACTATTCAATGATACCGGAAACGCGCATGGCGCGATGAAGCTCAAATCAGCCATTATAAACTCCGAAGGGCTTAAACGCGCGCTTGGCGAAGAAAAATATAACGGCGTATTCACAGCTTCAATTAGACTCCGGCTTAGAAAAGTAAGTTGCCTCTTTTCAGAGTTGCCGCCTTTAAAAAAAGGCCTTGCCGGCTACGACAAGGAAGAAGAAATAAAAATGGAGCATATGCCGCTCGGCATAAGAAGGGCTTTGTCGAAAAAAAGCGTAAAAGACACCATTGACAGGCTTCTTTCAGACCCTGACCCGATTGTAATAACGAACATACTGAATAATCCGAGAACTACCGAAAGAGAGGTATTGAAGATAGCGTCAAAAAGGCCGAACTCGCCGGCTATACTTAACGCCCTTGCCAACCACAAGAAGTGGTCAAAGCGCTACGGGGTAATAAAGGCCATCGCGATGAACCCGTACTCACTACCTCGGGTTTCAATAACGCTTTTGGAATTTCTGCTGTCGCAGGATTTAATGGAAGTGCTTGACGATAACAGTCTGCATCCGCAGGTGAGAATAAACGCGAAGGAGATACTTGAGCAAAAGAAATAGTAACAGAGAGTATCAGTAATCGGTTATCAACAAACCGGTTACTGGCCACTGATAACTGCTTACTGTCTTTAAAATCTTACTTCTTCAGTTCTTTGCTGGCGGCAGTGTCAATGTCAGTATCGCTCATGGCTTTCTTAAAGTTCCTAATAGCCCTGCCCATGCCTGAACCGACTTCAGGAAGCTTGCCTACTCCGAAGACTATGACGATAATTACGAGTATCAGCAGTATTTCTGGCGTACCGAGTCCTAACATTTCTTGCTACCTCCGTTAAACACTGCCGCTAAGCGAGGGCGGCTGTCTAAACTCTTTATTTTGGACGTAATCGTCCTTTGATTCGCCTTTTCCGCTATGGTAGTATGATGACAAAATCGGTTTTCCATGTCAACAGAAAATTTTAATAACAATAACGGCGGCCTTGACACTGTAAAAGCCTTTGCCGTATTCTTCATAGCGTCTCTGCTAATCCACGCGGCGCTCATGTGGTCGCTTGCGTCGTTATCCCCGCTTTACAAGAGGCTTGACCAAGCCGTCTTCTCATCAAAGGAAAAAGACGAGCCAGTGCCGGTGGAAGTCATCGAGCTTCCGCCGGGCCCGGCGTCAAAACAAAAGCCGAAAAAAGGCGTAACGCGCTACTCCGACAGAACCAACGTGGTTGAAAAAGAAACAGTGCCGGAAAAACAGCCGATTGAACGCTTTGGCAGATACTCGGCCGCGCGCCCTGCGCTAAAGGCCGTGCCTCCGGCTAACGCCGCACAGGGTAAGCAATCAATTAAAAACCCGTCCGCGACAACGGCAACTGCGAAGACAACTCCGCAAGCTCTAAGGAGTAAAGCGGGCAAGACTCCGCTACCAACGTCCGCAATGAAAACAGAAGCCAACGGC
>SCQA01000132.1 GCA_004298725.1 bacterium | reverse complement strand
GTGTACGCGGCCTTCGGCGGGGCGCACAGGGGCGACGAATATGTTATAATAAACATAACCGTGCCAAAAAAGGTTGATCAGAGGTCAAAGGAACTTATCGAAGAATTCATGAAAACAAATCCGTATGAACCGAGAAAAGGTTTATGGTAAACTGTGTGATATAGGCTTCGCCGGGAGCCCGGCAAGGGGTTCACATGACCGAACTCGAAAAGCATGAATGGAAAGAAGGAGATATTACGGCATTTTTGAGGTTGATATAATTCTGAAAAAAAATGGTTGGAAGAAAAAACTATCGAACTGATGTAAGAGGTCCATATGACCGAACTTGATGAGATAAAGGAAAAGCTCTCGCTGGCCGCCAAACGGGTCGTTGACGCCGCAGTGGAAGAGAGCAAAGTCCGCCAGCATTATTACCTCGGAGTGGAGCACCTCTTTCTTGCGTTTTCCAAGGTGGAGGAGACCTTCTTCCGCGAGGTAATGGAAGATTTGAACCTCGACGTAAACCACGTAATAAACTTCCTTAACGAACACCTCAACATCACGCGCCAATACATAGGCTTCGGCCTCAAAATTCCGCCCGCCACAAAAAACGTTATAAGGCTTGCCCGCGAAGAGGCCCAGAGATGGAGCCGCGACGAGACGGACGCGACAGACCTCTTCATAGCAATCTTTCAGGAGACGCACAGCCTGCCAGCCAAGGTATTCAGAAGCTTCGGCCTTGACCCGGACTACGTAATGCGCCGCATAACCGTTAAGGTAAGGAGCAAAGAGGAAATGGAAGAGGAAGTGAAGAAGAAGTACGAGCTTCCGCCAAACCTCAAGCACTTCGCCGTAAACCTTAATAAACTCGCGCGTTTTGACAAGCTTCCGCTTATAATCGGCAGGGACGTTGAAATAGAGCAGATTATGGAAATACTCTGCCACATTGACAGGTCTAATTCCGTAATGATAGTCGGCGAGCCGGGCGTAGGCAAAACCGCGGTGGTAGAGGGGCTTGCGCGCAGGATAGAGCTTGAGCCGAGGCGCGTGCCGAAAAGACTGCGTGACAAGCAGATAGTGAATATACAGATGAACTCGGTCGTGGCCGGTACGATATTTCGCGGCATGTTTGAAGACCGCATAGAGAAGATAATAAAAGAAATAAAAGAGAAGAAGAACATCATATTTTTTGTTGACGAGGCTCATACTCTTATCGGCGCTGGAAGCGCCATGGGCGTGCCGTCTGACGCGGCCAATATCTTCAAGTCGTCCCTTTCGCGGGGCGAGGTGCAGATAATCGGAGCGACTACACTTTCCGAGTATAAGGAATTCATAGCCGAGGACGAAGCCCTTGCGCGCCGCTTTAGGCTTGTGACCATAGCAGAGCCGTCCGTTGACGAGACGAGGAAGATACTTTACGGCATAAGGCCGAGGCTTGAAAAAAATTATTCCGTGTCAATAAACGACGACTCGATGGAAACGGCCCTTGACATGAGCAGGCGCTATATGCGAAGCCTCAAACTGCCGGATAAGGTAATAGGCTGGCTTGACACGGCGTGCGTAAAGGTCGAGATAAACAGGCCTGACGAGCCGGTAAAGGTTGATGACGTTATAGAGGTAATTTCGCAGGAAGCCAAGATTCCCAAAGACATGATATTCCGTGACACGGCCACGCGCTTTAAAGACATGGAAAAGACCCTTTCAAAGCGCATAATCGGGCAGAGGGAGGCAATTACCGCCCTGTCAAAGCGCTTGAGGCTTAATAAAGGCCCGCTTAAAGAGAACTTCTCACGTCCTGACGGGGTGCTTCTTTTTCTCGGTCCCACCGGAGTAGGCAAGACCGAGCTTGCCAAGGCGCTTGCCGAGTTCCTCTTTGGCGATGAAAAGAAGATGATACGCCTTGACATGAGCGAGTACAAAGACTCCGGCTTGGCCGTAGAAAAACTTATAGGTATGCCGCGCGGCATAGTCGGTTCCGAGCGCGGCGGGCTTCTTACAAACCCGGTAAGGGAAAACCCGTATTCAGTCGTCCTTTTTGATGAAATTGAAAAGGCGCACCCGTACGTGCTGAACCTCTTTTTGCAGGTTTTTGACGAAGGCTGGCTTACGGACGGCAGGGGCAAGAGGGTTTACTTCAGCGATACGGTTATTATAATGACAAGCAATATCGGTTCCGACATATTTAAAAAGTATGTAAAGCCGCTTGGTTTCTTGCCGGAGGGGCAGTCAACCGAGGTGCTTAAAAAAGACATAATGAAAGACCTTGAAAACACGTTTTCGCCGGAGTTTTTAAACCGCGTGGACGATATTATAGTATTCACGCCGCTTACAAGGGAAGAGGTCAAGGCGCTTACCGGCATGTATTTGGAAAGGATACGTGAGCACCTTGAGAGTTACGCTAAGCAGATGATAATATCCGACAGGGCGGTGGACGCGCTTGTTGAAAACGGCTTTAACCAGAAGTACGGCGCGAGGTTTTTAAAACGTCATATTGACGAAAATGTCAAGGTGAGAATAACCCTCAAGTGGAAAGAAGGCGACA
>SCQA01000131.1 GCA_004298725.1 bacterium | reverse complement strand
ATCGCGAAATGGAATCCGCTAAAAGAGCGACGCCATAACCCATGTCCCTGTAATACTCGGCTATGGTAATGCCCGTAAAAATAGAAGCCTCCCTCGCGGCAACCGGCATGTTAGACGTATTTACCACTATTACGGTTCTCTCGCTCAGCGGCAAACCGGTACGCAAATCCAAAAGCGCCGGAAAGTCGGATAGTATTTCCGTCATCTCGTTGCCCCTCTCGCCGCACCCGATGTAAACGACTATTTCGCTGTTGCCAAGCTTGGCGATAGTCTGCTCCACAACGGTTTTACCAGTGCCAAAGCCGCCGGGCATTATGGCAATACCGCCCTCGGCAACCGGAAAGAGCGTGTCAAAGACCCTCTGACCCGTTGCAAAAGGCACGTGTAACGAAAGTTTCTTATTAAACGGCCTCGGCCTGCGTACCGGCCACTCGTGGTAAAGGCCGATTTCTCTTCCGTCTTCAAGCAAACATACGGCCTCGCGTCCCTTCACTTGCCCGCTCTTTATCTCTTTTATAACTCCGCCGGCATTGCCTGTTCCGTTTATTTCCGGCGGGAAAGCCACATGGTGGACAATGCACCGCGTCTCCTGCACAGTGCCTATTACAGACCCGGGTGCGATAAAATCTCCTGGTTTTTTAGTTGGCGTAAACTCCCATTGCCGTTCCATGTCAAGCGCGGAAATCTTAAGCCCCTTTGCTATGAAGTCCGCTCCAGCGCTTTTTAATCTGTCAAGCGGCCTTTGAATGCCGTCAAAGGTGCCGGTAAGAAGACCCGGCCCGAGAATAACCGTAAGCGGACGGCCAAGGCTATAGACCTCCTCGCCCACGCTTAACCCGGTGGTGTCTTCATATACCTGAAGCGTTGCTAACGCGCCCTGAATACGGATAACCTCCGCAAGAAGCCCGGCCCTGCCCGCCAAACAAACCGTATGCAGCGCTATGCCGTCAAGCCCGGTTGCAACAACCGTCGGCCCGGCAACGCCGCATATGACTCCGCGCATTTCTTTTAAGTCGGAATATTGCATCTAACGCCTTATTTTTATCTGGTAGCCTATAGCCCTGCGTATAAGCCTCACTACCGGCGACTCGCCGTATTCATGGGCTTCCCACGTCTTTGGTATATTCAAATGTATGATTATCGGAAGCCCCTTTTTAGACAGCCTGCGCTTTAGCGCCCAAGGCACACATTCAAGCAGACGCTCTTCAATTGCCACAAGGCCGTACTTCCTCTGCTCAGCCTGCGTTAACAATGCCGCCGCGTCGTCTCCGCCTTCGGCCTCAGCGCACTCGAAACCGGCGCATTTAAAACCGCTTGCCATTCCCTTTTCGGTTATTATAAGTATTCCCGCCACGGTTTTCCCGTTTTCTATGCGATATAACGCCTTGCTTCGTCCTGCGGCATATTGCAAACATTTGAACGCGTTATTAAACGAAGTTTTTTTATCTCGCCGGCCTTACGGCGCATATATGACGCCGCGAGCGCAATGCTTGCCGGCCCGATTACCGCGGCCCTCCAGAGCATTTTTTCAAGCGCGCCGTCAAGCGCGTTTTCAAGCAGTTCCGGCTCTTCAGGGTAGGCGGCTTCCATTATAACTGACCACTCTTTATCCTTAATCGCTTTAGCAAGACCTTCAAGCAACTCTGAGTTGGTTTTAGCTTCCGACAGGCTTATAAACTCGTCTTTACCAAGCCTTTCTCCTCCGGGTATAAAAAAATAATCCGGGCCGCCGGATAAAGATGCTTCATTACAGAGGTTAAAGAGCGTCATGATATTTTCCGCGTCTATCCTCCACGTTATAATACTGCGGGTAAGCCTTGAATCAATTGTTTTTCCCCGCGTTATGCCCAGCGCGTACTCAAAAGCGAATTTATCAAGCGCCATTCCCGCTTCAAAAAGCCTCAACGGCCTTTGCCGGGCGATCTCTCTAAACGCCGTCGCATAAGGGCTTGCCCACACGGCAAGCATTGAGGCGGCCTCACTCAGGTCTTTAACGCCTACAAGCGCGTCAAGCGCCGCGCTGTCAAATTCGCCTGCCGGAATAAGCGCATAACGCAACTCCTCGCGCTTTACTCCGCGGGCAAGGCCGCGAAGAACGGCCTTTAAATTATACGCGTCATACGGAGCAAAGAGCGCCTTAATAAACAGCCTTATGCCGTCCGGCGCGGTCTTCCATATAAAACCAAGCGTGTCTGACGCGTTACGCGTAAGCGCGGCCTCTATAATATCCTGCGTTGTATTGCCTTCAAGCGTTGCCAGTTCGATATGCCTTGCGTATGACGTAGACTTCAACCCGTCCAAACATTTTTCAACGCTTTTGTTTTTTAAAAAAGCGTCAAACTCCGCAAAGCTAAACAGTCCAGCCTTTAGCCCCCGCACCCTCGCGTTAAAATAACCCATGTCTTCAATCTTCTTTGCAGGCATTGCTTAAAACCTTTCATTTGTTAAACAGTATCCTATCCACCTCAACTTCAAGCGCCTTTGCCGCTCTTTTCATTCTTCCGCTTATTGAATTCTCAAAACGCGTCTTGCCGTCCTTTGAAATAAAGACCACCCCAAAACCTATGCCGTCGTCCCCTTTTAATTCAATGCCGTCAGCCTTTATCAAGCCAACGTCCAAGGGGTTTACAAGCGCGGTTGGCGCATCGCCGTCGGCAAGCCCCGCTTTAACCCACTCTGCCTTTAACTCGTTATAAAAACGGTTCATCAGCGTCTCCCGCTCGCTTTTTTGCGCGGCCTCTAATAATTTAACCGTCTCTTCCAAAACCTCTTTTGCAAGCGCGCGCCTTAACCTTAGCTTTAACGCGCCTGCCTTTACGCGAGCCGTGCCGATAAAGCCGGCCTTTTTATTGGCAAGCGAGTCTTTCACCAATGCGATCCGCTTCTCTTTCCATGCCGTACTCTCGGCGCGGGCCTGTTGCATAATCGCTGAAACGGCATCTTCGGCCTCTTTCAGCAATACGGCCTTCTCGGCAAGCGCGTCGTCTTCTATGGCTTTTAAAAGCGCGTCCTGTGTCATCTTAACGCCTTAACCTATGATAAAGTACGCAACAAGAAAACCGAGAAGAACAATGGTCTCAGGTATGGCAACCATAATAATGGCCGTGCCTGAAAGCTCCGGCTTTTCAGCAAGCGCGCCTGCCGCGGCAGAGCCTATCCTGCTCTGCGCCCACGCCGTGGCAACGGCGGGCACGGCAATGGCGATTGCCGCCGCAAGCGCTATAATGGCCTTTTCCATATTTTACCTCCTTGCTCCTTTAATTTTACGCCTACCTTTTTTTGAACGGCTTGTATCTTCTGCCGCCGCCCTCGTAAAACTTGCCGAAAAACTCGACATACTGAAGCCTCATTGACTGTATGGAAGGGCTTAACAAGCTGAGCATTATGTTAATAATATGCACGGCGCCCGCCATAAGAATACCGACTACAAGGCTTCCGGCCTTGCCGCTCATGCGGTTAGCCGCGGTGGCCATAACCACCGAAGCCGCCCCCACCGCCATTAACCTTACGTATGAAAGAATGCTCCCGAGCGCCTTTATTGACTCAAGCGGCCCAAGCACGCCCTCAAGCAGAACAAGGCACGCGCTTCCGGCGATAATGGCAAGAAGCGCCGGTGTAAAAAAAGAACGCGGCAAATACCCGGCAATTGCGGCAAGGCATATGAAAAAAGCCAACAGTACCGCAATATGCGTCGCCTTTGCGCCGGCTTCCCTGCGCCTTCCTCTGTGCAAAAGGTTCACGCCGCCCACTATAAGACCAAGCACAACATGCCCCGCGCCTATTCCGGCGGTTAAAATAAGAAACGTTTTTAGCGACTCCGCCCTGTGAAAAAACAGCGGATGAAATACAACAGGCAAAATACGCGCGCCGAGGTCGCCAAAAAACTCGCCGAAGAAAAAACCGAATACAATCGCCGAAAGGCTTGACACTGTAAGCACCTTGGTTATGTTGTAGCACACCTCGTTTTCCTTAAAATGCCGCCTTAGCCACAGGCTTAAGATAAAAATAACCGCTCCGTAGCCGACGTCTCCGACTATAAGGCCAAAAAACGCCGGAAAGAATATCGCTATATACGGCGTAGGGTCAACTGAGCCGTACTTTGGCAAAGGCACGGCTGAAAGAAAGACCTCAAAGGGCCTTAAAAAAGCCGGATTGTAAATCAGCACCGGTATCAAATCGCGCTCTTCTTCTTTTACCTCAAGCTCCCTTACAACCACCTTGCCGCCGAACCTTTCAAAAAGCCGTTCCCGCAGCGCGCCGGAAAACTCAAGCGGCACATAGCCCGTTATGGCAAAACTAAATCGCGCTCCGGCCACGCTCTCCAGCACGCCGAACTCGTCGATTGCGTCCTCCATAGCCCTTAAAAGGCCGGCAAACGTTGACAACCATTCATTAGAAAGCGCATTTAAACGCGCAGTGTCCTCTCTTATGAGCACGGGCAGTTGCGCTTTTTTACGCTCCATTTCGGCAAGCGCTTTAAGTAGCGGCATACCGCCGTATTCAGCGGGTAGCGCCATCTCGCTTATGGGCTTGCCTGAGAGCATCTCCCGTATCTTTGATGAAAATTTACTCTGATACGCAAGCACCACTCCGGCTGTCGCCTCGTCAAGCTCGATGACGAACATGCGATAAGTTCCGCCCGTTATCCTCGCGGTTTCGGCCTCAAGAAGTTTTATGGCGTCAGACCTTTTCTTTTCAATGGTCAGGCCGGTTATGTCGAAATTCTTAAAACCCCCAAGCCTCGGCACTACCGGCGCGAACGCGCGAAGAAGCTTTTCGTACTTTTCAATTATGGAAAGGGAATCTTTAAGCTCCAAAATCCGGCGCGACAACGCCGTTACCTCGTTTTTAACCGCGCCGGCCTTCTCCACAAGGCCGTGTATATCGCCGCGTTCCACAACTACTGTTCTTGGCCGCGCAGATTGCGGCAAAAGCGCTATTAGCTCCTTAACAAATGCCGTCTCCGCGCCGAGGCGCGCCTTTTCTTTCTCTTTTTCCTTGTCCACGGGAATCTTTAAGGAAAACTCCCCTGCGTCCGTAGCCAAGGAAACTGCGGGTGTTTCTTCTATGTGCACGGCGCATAGCGCGTGGAGCGCGGCCACGCAATCGTCAAGCACGCTCCTCGGCCCGATTATCTGCACTTTGGCCATTTCCTTTATCATAAACGCCTCAGTCCGGTTCGCTTCCCACGATTATTGCCTTCACATATTCAATTGCCTTTGAAAAGCGCGGACGGGCCGCGCGCTCAAGTTCGCCCGCCTCTTTGGCGGCATTCTCTTCAACGGCCTTTACCTCCGCGCCGAGCGCGGCGTCAAGAGCCTCATTAAGCGCTTTTATTTCCGCGTCAAGTTCAACTGCCATATTGCCCCTTATTTCGTCCGCCTCTTTATACGCCCTTTCCCGTTTCAAAATAGCGGTTTTTTTGGC
>SCQA01000014.1 GCA_004298725.1 bacterium | reverse complement strand
CAAACGGATACGTCGTCATCGGTTACTGCCGCGGGGCCGAAGGTGCCGCACCTCGCGCCGAGCGAATTTATCGTGACCGTGCACGGCGAGAACTATAAAATAAAAGTCTCGGGCGCGGGGCACAAGGTGGAAGGCAAGCGCCCGTTCTTCATAACCATTGACAACCGCCTTGAAGAGGTGATGATAGAATCGCTGACTGAAGTCATACCGACCACGGCCGGAGAAATAGAACGCTCGTCCATTACTCAGTCTTACAGGCCCAAGGCCAAGAAAGACGGCGACGTAACCACGCCGATACCAGGCAAAGTTACGTCCTTAAAAGTATCCGTAGGCGACAAAGTCTCTGAGGGCGACACCGTGCTTACGGTGGAGGCCATGAAGATGGAAAACGAAGTGCATACCCCGATAAGCGGCGTGGTTAAAAAGATACTTGTAAAAATCGGAGATACCGTCAACCCCGATGAAACTTTGATTGAAGTCGAGCGGGAATAAAAAAGACGCCCAAACAGTAAGCCGCTCGCCAAAAGGCCGACGGGCTGTGTTGACGTTACGAGCGGCCTTCGCAGGAAAAAGAAGTTTTCAAAGGCCTCGAAATGCCCGCCGCCATTAAAATCTTTCAAATAGTCTTTCCGGTATTTTGCATAATCGGCTCAGGCTATGTCTTTGCGCGTTTCAAAAAGATAAGCCTTGAGCCGGTTATTGAAATACTTCTCTACCTCACGGTTCCAGCTCTTGTAATATCCTCACTTTCAAAGAAAAAGCTCGTTACGCACGACCTCATTACAGTTTCTCTCGCGGCCTTTGCAGTAGTCATCGGCGTTGGCGTAATCAGCCATGTTTACCTTCGCGTAATTGACAGGCGGGACCTCCGGGGCTTTTATCTGCCGACGATGTTCATGAACTCCGGCAACATGTCATTTCCTCTGGCGCTACTCGCCTTCGGCATGGACGGGCTTGCCGTGTCGGTGCTTTACTACATAGCGGTAAGCCTGATGGTATATTCTCTGGGCATATACATAGCAAAGGGCGAAGGCGGGATTAGTGAAATATTCAAACTTCCGCTTATATACGCGTCCGTTACGGGCATAACCCTTAACCTTGTCGACATGCGTCTTCCCGAGCCGCTAATCACCACGGTTGACATGCTCGGCGCGGCGACCATACCAATTATGCAGTTAAGCCTCGGCTACAGGCTCTATTCAACAAAACTTACGCAAGCGGGCATTTCCATCGCGGGTTCTGTCTTACGCATCGGCGGAGGCGTGCTGATAGCCTTTCTCATAACAAGGTTTTTCAATATCACCGGGCTTAACGCAAAGATAATAATACTATCGTCAGCCATGCCTTCGGCTGTAATAAACTTTATTGTAAGCCACAAATACAACGTCAACAGCGACCTCGTGGCGTCTATCATCGCGCTTACAACGCTTATAAGCATTATAACCACGCCGCTTGTGCTTTTATGGATAATGTAGGTTCCGCGTATGAACAACTTATATAACAAAAAAATTCCTGTTTTTCTAATTGCCACTGCGCTATTTCTTTTATGCGCCGCAAATTCTCAAGCCAAGATAACCAACTACCGATCCGTTTACAAACCGTTTTACGACGGTACCGGCGCTTTGAAGATAACACTGCGTGAATTTAAAAAGAAAGGCCAAACGAACATGGCCCTTGTCCTCGACCCCTACACTTTTGCAACCTATACCGCGTTGCTCGCGGATACAAATGAGACATCTTCAAAAGCAACTGAAACAGCTTTGCAAACTCCTTTTAAGAGAGCGCTTAATAGATACACCGCACTGCCCGCTGTAGTTGAAAACCACGGCATAACTTCATCTGAAATGCCCGTAAAAGGAGTATTTTTAACCGCTGACATGTGCCCGTCAAGCAGGCAGATTGACAAAGACTTAGACGAAAGAACCGCTGAACTTGGAAATGGCAACGAGGCTATGCCCATAGCAATCGCCATAAGTGGTAATTGGATAAAGGCGCACAAAAGAGAATTTAGCTGGCTTCTAAATCAGGAACGCGCAAAAAAGCTCTCCATAACATGGGTAAACCACAGCCTGACGCACCCTTACAAAGAGAACGCTCCGAACGAAAAAAACTTTCTTTTGACAAAAGGCGTTGTTTTTGAACGAGAGGTTCTTAAAAATGAAATACTAATGCTTGAAAGCGGTATAACGCCATCGCCATTTTTCCGCTTTCCCGGGCTTATAGCGAGTGATGCACTTATGGAAAAATTAAACGCGCTCTCTCTGATACCGGTGGGAACGAACGCGTGGCTCGGCAAAGGCGAAGACCCAAAGGCTGGAAGCATAATACTCGTGCACGGCAACGGCAACGAACGGGCTGGCGTAAATACGCTACTCAGGTATTACAACCGGAATAAAGCAAGGTTTGAAAACGGCACTATTAACCTACTGCCTCTTAAAGACGCGTTTGGACACTGATGGTGTTTTAAAAACAATATGCGGGTTCAAATAACAATTGAACCCGCATAAAACACTATTCGCCTGTCACAGTTTATGCGTTCTCTCGCTCCTGCGCGGAAACGCCACAGGGAACGCTCCAGCGTCCATGACTACGACCCTTACAACTTGAACCATTTAAGTTATTCACCCCCGCCCTACCCATCAAGGGGAAAAAAACAAAAACAATCAACTAACATCAGAAACGCAGATTGAGTTAACCTAACTTAAACACAACATTCTTACCTCATGAAATTGCAAAATCATCCTACCGTAAGTTTAGTTTCAAGCGGTATCGGGTTAGTAAGGCAGTAAACCGCCGGGCATCTCTCTTTTGAAAGCTCCTCAAGCTCCTTGAGTTTCACGGCTGGCGCGTCGCTTTCAACGTAAATGCTGAACTTGACCTTCTCTACGATAGGGTTGCCGGAAAGCCCGAATATCTTAGAAAAATCAAGCGTGCTCTCAGCGGTTATTTTCAGTTTCTTAAGCGTTATGCCAGCCATTGCCGCCATTGTGGCGAATGTCGCCGCGTAACACGAAGCCGAACCGTAGAGACAATAAATCATCGGCCCGGGCACGGTTCCGCCGCCTCCGAGAGATGTCGGCTGGTCAGCTTCCATCGTCATCTTACCGCCCTCAAACTGCACAATAGCGCGAAACTGGCTCCCCTGCCCCGTGTTCCATTCGCCTTCAATCGTATTCATCTTTTTCGCCTTAGACAAATCCTTGGCAACGCCTTCTACGGTGGCCTTCAGCTTGTCAACGTCAACATTGTTTGTCTTCATAAACCCTCCTTATTTATTTCAATCAATAACTTCTCTGCAAAGCTTAAGAAACCTCTGATTTATTCTTTCCCCCAGTCAAAAGGTATCAGGTATCAATTCTGAGATGTCTTTTCCTACAACCATTACCTGTCTTTTCCTCACCTTTACCCCTCATCCTACCCTCTCCCTCAATACCACTACGGGTATAAAGGGGAGAGGAGAAAAAAAGAAATTAATCAGAACTTCCTTAACGGATAAGTATTGACCAGTCGTTATTTTTTTCTACAACCTCGCCGATAACGGCGTGCCTAACACTGCCTTCGTTCAGCTTATCTACAAGCACAACCGACTTTTCCTTTGAAACGGAAATGAGCAAGCCGCCGGAAGTTTGCGGATCATACATCAAACTGACAACGGACTGGTCGGCGGAAGGCAAAATCTGAATGTCCGGCTGAAGATACTTTCTTGTCTCTTCAAGCGTTCTCGGCCTGTTGGCCTTCGACGCCACAAGGCGCAAGGCTTCTTTAAAACACGGCACTTCCTTAGAGTTGACCTCAATGCTTACTCTCGACGCTTTTGCCATTTCCATGGCGTGCCCGGCAAGGCCGTAACCGGTTACGTCCGTGCACGCGCTCACGCCGATTTCGCGCATGGCACTCGACGCGACATTACTCAGCGTTCTCATGGAATTAAAAGCTTCTTCAGCCTCCTCCAGCTTTATTTTTTCTTTTTTAACTGCGCTCGCTATAACGCCCGTGCCAAGAGGCTTGGTAAGTATCAGCACGTCCCCGGCCCTCGCGCCCGCGTTTGTTATAACCTTCAGAGGGTCAACAAAGCCGGTTACGGAGAGGCCGAATTTAACCTCCTTGTCCTCTATGCTGTGGCCGCCGACAAGAAGCGCCCCTGCCTCGCCGAGTTTTTTAATTGCGCCGTTAATTATCCCGCTAAGCACGTCCGTGCCAAGCTCGGCTGGAAAACAGACTATGTTCATGGCAAGCTTAGGCTGGGCGCCCATAGCGTAAACGTCGCTTAAAGCGTTTGCCGCGGCTATCTCGCCGAATAACGCGGGGTCGTCCACTATAGGCGGGAAAAAATCGAGCGTGGTAACTATTGCCAACTCGCTCGAAATTTTGTAGACCGCCGCATCGTCGGAGGTGTCAAACCCCACCAACAAATTGTTGTCAGACTGCACAGGTATGCCGCGCAGAACCTGCGCGAGGGGGCCAATGCCCATCTTGGCCGCTCAACCCGCGCAACTCGCGTAACTTGTAAGCTTTATCTTTTTGCCGCTTTTAAAAAACACGCTCTCTCCGTAAAAATCAAATATAGCCGTAAACCTTGTAAAAGACAAGGCCGGCATACTCCCACGTAACTTCATAAAACAAGCCAAGCCTGTCCGCCGCGGCTAATCTAAATTCCGTGTAATCGTCAACAGGCGCGGGGTAGCACTCCATACCGAGCTTCTT
>SCQA01000130.1 GCA_004298725.1 bacterium | reverse complement strand
ACAAAAAAAGACGCCCAAAGACCAAAAGGTCTTCAAGCAATCAGTGAAATAAAAAAGAACGTCAACACGCCTGTAGTCGCCATAGGCGGCATTAAAGAAGAACACGTTGAAAGTGTCTTGAAAGCGGGCGCGGACGCGGTTGCCGTCATCTCGGACATTCTCCTTTCAAATGACATGCAGGCTAAAACAACGCGGATAATCTCCCGGACATAGCCGCTATTTTTCCGGCTCAACTATCCAAATGAAATTACAAAAAACTACGGAGCATGAGATGAAGGAACTGATAAGCTGGCTTGCCAACGTGGAAAGCTCGGCGCGCGACCTTTATGAAAGCGCGGCCCTGTACTTTGCCGCGGACAAAGACCTTGCCATTCTTCTGACGCGCCTCGCCGCTGACGAGCAGGAGCATTTTGAAATAGTCACGAGAGCGGGTGAAATTATGAAGGGCAGAAACGAGCTCCGTCCGCCGGTTACGATTGATGACCACACAAGACGCCTGCTTGAAGGTTTTTTCAAGCATTACGGCAAAAAACTCGCTGAAAAAACGCTTAGCAAAGAAGAGATGATTGAGGCAATAGTGCAAATCGAATTTACGGAATCCAACGACGTTTACCTTTGCGTCGTGAACGCCCTGAAGACCGACATCAGCGAATACTTTTCCGCCACGCTGAATATCCATAAGCACAAGAAGTATATTGAATGGTTTCTGAAGTCGCGCCCGGAGTTCGGCAAGTACGCTGAAAAAGTAGCGAGCCTTCCGGACATAGGCGGAAAAAACCTTCTTGCCGTTGACGACGAACAGATGATGCTGAACGTCTACGTAGTACTCTTGTCGGAAGAAGGCTCGGTTGATACGGCCTTAAACGGGCTTGAGGCCATGAAAAAGCTCGAAGGCGCGCATTTCGCCGCGGTTATCTCGGACGTTGACATGCCGATGATGAACGGCTTCGAGTTCTACGAAAAGGCGATTGAAAAATACCCGTACCTTAAGGGCCGCTTCCTTTTTCTCACCGGCACGTACAATTCCGAAAGAGCCGCTTTTTTCAAAAAGCACCGGCTTAAAAACCTCTTAAAACCCGCCTCGATCAAGGCCATAAGAAAAGCCGTCTCTGAAATTATTAATGGCTTCCCATCCGAAGCAAAGGCAAAACCAGACGCAAAAACATAAGCGCGCCGCTTAACCCATTGGGGTATCGTTCCCACGCTACCGCGTGGGAACGCATTTGGTGATGCTCCATCGTCCATGTCTGAACATCTGCGCGCACTTCAACTCTTTTACAGCCTTACAGGAGACGCCCATTGGCGTATCTCCGGCTTTTTAGCTCCGCGCGCCGTGTTTGTCCACGGGTCTGACGTGGCGGCGAGCGCCTCTTCAAGGCGTTGGCACAGGGCATTCCTTTTTGCCGCGTCGTCAACGACGACTTTTTTTATGGCGGAAAGCGTTGTCCGCCTTATCCATTTAAAAGTCCTCTCGCCGTAATTGGCCTCTTCCCTGTAATGCTGAATAAAAGCCGATACAACTTTTATAACCTCTTCAGGGGTCTTTAGCGCGGCAAGCAACTCTCCGGCGGAAAGTTCTATTCCTCCGGAACCTCCAACGTAAACTTCAAACCCTCCGCTTACGCCGGTTACGCCTATGTCCTTTATGCCGGGCTCGGCGCAATTTCTCGGGCAACCGTTCACGCCGATTTTAACCTTTGCCGGCGTCCACAACCGCTCCAACCGCTTTTCAAGCGTAATTCCAAGGTCAAGGGAATCCTGCGTGCCGTACCTGCAAAACTTTGAACCGACGCATGTTTTAACGGTCCGCAGAGCCTTGCCGTAGGCATAACCCGACGCCATATTCAAATCGGCCCATACACTGGGGAGGTCGTCTTTTTTAATGCCGTAAAGCCCTATGCGCTGGCCGCCGGTAATTTTTATAAGACTTGCGTTGTATTTGATTGCAACGTCGGCAAGCCTCTTCATCTCGCTCGGGGTTATCACTCCGCCGTAAACCCTCGGTATGACGGAATACGTGCCGTCCTTCTGAATATTCGCGTGCGCGCGTTCGTTTATAAGCCTTGAGCTTACGTCGTCCTCGGCCGTGCCTGGGCGCGCCATTGCCACGTAATAATTGAGCGCCGGACGGCACGTGTCGCACCCTACGGTTTCCCAACCGAGAGTTTCCATTACGTCTTTTACCGAATTAAGCCCCCTCTCGCGTATGTTTTTTATTATGTCGTCGCGCGTGTACCGTGTGCACGCGCACAGCCCGACATCGGCGTTTACAGCGTTGAAGTTAGCCCCAAGCGTAGCCTCGAGTATCCTGTCGACAAGGCCGGAGCATCCTCCGCAGGAGGTTGCCGCCTTTGTCTCCCTTTTTACGTCGTCTCGCGTGAAAAGCCCTTTCTTTTCTATTGCCTCGATAATCTTTCCCTTTGTTATGCCGTTACAGCCGC
>SCQA01000129.1 GCA_004298725.1 bacterium | reverse complement strand
ACCAATAGTATGCAGGCTGAAGCCAAACGCCGGCTTTTCCATGTCGTGATGAAATCTAACTTTATAATAAATCTCCACAAGGTCTCCGGAATTTATTTTTTCTGAGTCGGTTTCATTGCCGCAAATTACGAGATAGTCTATAATTTCGGCTTTTCTGTCGCCGTATCTGTATTCGTTTTTATTGTAATTTTTTCTTGTAAAACAGTTGTCGGAGTCCGGCGTTATGGAAAGGAATTCATCAAGCTTCGTATTCTTACGGTTTTCGGCGGCGTTGTTATTTTCAATATTACCGGCAACCGGAGGCGCGTTGCCTCCTGCGGAGTTTAGTCCGAAAAGCATGTCAAAATAACGGTTTACTACGTCTTTGGGATGCCCGTTTTCAATTATTGAACCGTTGTCGAGCAGTACGGCATTTTCGCAGTGCGTTAAAACTGCACCGGTATCGTGCGTTACCAGAATAATCGTCTTTCCGGCATCTTTAAAATCGTTGAACTTCTGATAGCATTTTTGCTGGAACCGGGCGTCTCCGACGGCAAGGGCTTCGTCAATTATGAGTATATCCGGGTCAACGTTTATGGCGGAAGCAAACGCCAGCCGCACGTACATGCCGGATGAATATGTCTTTACAGGCTGGTCAAAAAAATCGCCTATGTCGGCGAAGGATTGTATAAGAGGAAGCCTTTCCTTCATTTCAGACGGGGTAAACCCCATAAGCGAGCCGTTAAACATCACGTTGGCGCGTCCGGTATATTCAGGGTTGAAACCGGCGCCGAGTGAAAGCAGAGACGATATTCTGCCGTTTACCGCCACACTGCCGGACGTGGGTTGCGACACTGAGCATATTATTTGAAGAAGCGTTGACTTGCCGGAACCGTTTCGTCCGATTATACCGAATACGCTTCCTTTTTTAACCTCAAGGCTTACGCCGCTTAGCGCAAGGAAGTCCCTGTGGTACGTTTTTTTAAATGGATGTAGCACTTCCTTCAGGCGCTCGGTTATCGAACTGAAGAGCCTGTAGCTTTTTGTGACGTTTTGAACTGAAACGGCAATCTGGTTTTCCATTTTATCCGGCATTACAGAATGTCCGCGAATTCTGGTTTAAGCTTCTTGAATATAAACCCGCCTGCCGCGAATGAGACAAGGGCAACCGCCCAAAAATAACCGCCTACCCTGTAGTGCGACCAGAAGTACTCGTGATATATGAATGAGCTTTTATAGCCTTCCACGATGTAGTATATCGGGTTGAGTTTCAGGTAAAATTGGTAGTTTTTCGGTACTATATCCATTGCCCATACTACGGGAGTAATCCAGAACCACATGCTCAACCCCACGCTGAGTATCTGACCCACGTCGCGGTAAAAGACGTTAAGCGCCGAAAAAAACCAGCTTAATCCAAGGGCGAATACCGAGACGGCGAAAAGGTAATATAAAAATTGAAAGTTATAAAAGGAAAACGATATTCCGTAGTAAGTCATGATGATGAAAAGAATTATCAGCATGATTATATGGCTTATGAGGCTTGCTATGAGGTTTACCACGGCCAGTATTTCCGTCGGGAAGACCATTTTTTTTACAAGGTGCGGGTTGCCTACTATAGTGCCGACGTTGGACATTAAAGTGTCGTTGAACATCTGCCACGGAATAAGGCCGCAGGCAAAGACCACGATAAAAGGAACGTTGCCCATGGGCTGAACCTTAAACCCCACCGAAAAGACAAACCAGTATATGGCTATCATCAGCAGAGGGTTGACGACAGACCATACAAAACCGGCTAAGGTTCCGGCATATCTGTTTTGCATTTCGCGAAGCGCCATCGTAAGTATCATGGCGCGATGAAAATGGACATGTTTCAAGAAATTATAAAGACTTCTCACTTAATGCCCCCGAATACTTTCGGCGATGCCGTTTTAGCGCTTAATTTTAAATTATACTGTATGCGTCCGGTTAACGCAAGGCAGTTTGAATCGTATACGCCTGACGACTTGCGAGCCATATGGCGCGAAAACAAAATTGTCATGGCGATGGAGGATTTTGTATTTTTGTTTTTTTGCAGGTACGCGGATACCGCGGCAAAAGCCTCAGAGCCTCTTATCCGCCGAGCTTAAAAACCACTCATAGGTGGTTTTAAGCCCGTCCAAAAGTTTTGTTTCAGCTTTCCACCCGAGAGACAAAAACCTTTTGCTGTCGAGAAGTTTTTTCGGGGCGCCGTCCGGTTTTGACGTATCCCATTCAAGCGAGCCTTTAAAACCGGTAACTTCTTTCATGTACTCGGCAAGTTCCTTTATCGAGCAGTCGGCTCCGGTGCCGATATTGTAAAACGTATTTTCAAGCGAACCGGCGTTTTTTACGGCGAATATAGAGGCCTCGGCCACGTCAGAGCAGAAGATGAATTCCCTTCTCGGGCTTCCGGTGCCCCAAAGCGTGATGGATGGCTTAGCTTCAACTTTAGCGTCGTGAAACCTTCTCATAAGCGCCGAAAGCACGTGAGAATTTTCAATGCTGAAGTTGTCGTTGGGGCCGTACATGGAATTCGGCACAAGGGCTATGAACCTAAGGCCGCCAAATTGGTTGTTGTAAGCCTTGCACGCCTTTAACCCGGCAAACTTTGCCGCGGCGTAAGCCTCGCTTGTAACTTCCACCGGGCCTGTCATCAGGTGATCTTCCTTCATCGGCTGAGGGCATTCTCTTGGGTAGACGCAGGAAGAGCCGTAAAAGACCGCATGTTTTGTATTGTGTTTCATGGCCGCTTCAAAGATATTATCCTGCATGGATATGTTGGTATGCAGAAATGTCGCGGGGTATGTTTTATTGGCGATTATCCCGCCTGTAAGCCCGGCGGCAATGAAGACGTATTCGGGCGTTGTTTCCTTGAAAAAAGCGTCAACAACGGACTGAACGGTCAAGTCAAGGTTGGCGCGCGGCTTCGTTATTATGTTGGTGTAGCCGTAAGCTTCCAGTTTTTTCACGAGCGCCGAACCAAGAAGCCCGGTATGCCCGGCTATGTAAATGCGAGAGTTTTTTTGCATTAGCGTCAGTTGCCGCTTCTGAGTTTAAATGTTGGCGTACTTGCTGTTGTTTATTATTCTGTAGCCTTTTATAAGCTCGGTTATGCCCATCTTCAGCGAATACGCCGGTTTAAACCCGGTCTTTTCAATCTTCTCGTTTGACACTATGTAGTCCCTCTTGTCCGGGTCTTCGCCTATGGGCGCTTCAAGGTAAACAAAATCAGAGAGCAGTTCTTTTATTGTGGCGCAAAGCTCGAGTTTTGACAGGTTGGCGTCGGAAAGCCCCACGTTGTACGCTTCGTTCTTCATCTTGTCGAAGTTGTCCATCGCGTGTATGAACGCCCTTGTTACGTCCTGAATGTGGATGTAATTCCTTTTGAAGTGGCCTTCAAACACCACAAGAAACCTGTCTTTCACCGCGCGGTAAGTAAAGTCGTTTACAAGAAGGTCTATACGCATCCTCGGCGACATGCCAAATACCGTCGCAAGCCGCAAGCTTATGGCGTTTCCTCTATCAAGGGCTATCTTTTCGGCTTCGACTTTGGTTTTTCCGTAAAGAGATATAGGATTAAGCGGCGTCTCTTCGGTGCAGTATATACCCTTCTGCCCTACGCCGTAGCCGGAGTTTGTGGTAGGCGTTATTATGCGCTGTGCCTTTGACATGAGCTTGGTTAGCGTTGAAATGGCGTCTTTATTGGTGCTGATAGTGCCTATTTTGTCCCTGTGAGAGAGCGGTGCGCCGACAAGCGCGGCAAGGGTGATGATATAGTCCGCTTTTTTTACGTGCGGGCGTATGAAGTCTTCGTCTCTTACGTCGCCGCGGAAGACGTCGAAGTTGTCGTTTTTACAGCACTCAAGCAGAGAGTTCTGGCCGAACATGAAGTTGTCAAGTACCGTAATTTTATGTCCGAGGCGTAAAAGCTCCGGTACGAGCACGGAACCAAGGTATCCGGCGCCGCCGGTTACAAGAATGTTATGCATTGCTTAAAGCTCCTTTGTCTGTTTTTATATGCCTTTCAGGGTTTGGTGCAGGTAATCAAGCCGGTCCCGTATGTCAATCGGGTGGTTGCCGAGGAAAAAGCCGTTGTCGTGGGCTATGTCCGCGTTGGTTCTGCGCGTTACGGTATGGTCGTAATATTTCACCACGTCATGTCTTAGAATATTTCCGCCGGTTATTATTCTGTGCTCTATGCCGGCGTCTTTCAAGCGTCCCAGCACTTTTTTTCTGTTAATTCCAAGTTCGGGGTTGATTATCATGGTAAATGAAAACCATGAGCTTTCCCCGACCTCTTTTTGAATTATGAACCGCTTGTCGTCTTTGAAAAGGTTTACGAAGTGCGCGGCGTTCTGCCTTCTAAGTTTCAAAAACCCTTCAAGCTTATCGAGTTGTTTGAGGCCTATCGCGCCGTTTAATTCCCCGGGGCGGACGTTGTATCCGGGAAGAATAAATCTGTAGGCTTCAAAAAAGTCGTCGCCTTTGCGCTCGAATATCGGGCTGTCTTCGTCCTGATCTCTTGTCCAGCCGTGGTTGCGAAGGGATTTAAGCAGGTTGTATATTTCTTTGTCGTCCGTTAGTACCAAGCCGCCCTCCATAGTTGAAATATGGTGGGAAAAGAACGTTGAAAAGGTATTCACAAGCCCGAACGAGCCGGTGAATTTGCCGTTAAAGCGCGCTCCCATTGACTCGCAGTTGTCTTCAAAAAGGATGATGTTGTTTTCAGAGCATAGCTTGGTTATTTCGTCAAACTGGCAGGGGTTGCCGAGGATGCTCACCGCGACTATCATCCTTGTTTTTTTGCTTATTGCTTTTTTGAGTTCAGCTATGTCGTAGTTAAGCGTGTTAAGGTCAATGTCAACGAACTTTAATTTAAGGCCGTACTGATGAAGCGGGTGGAACGTAGTCGACCACGACACGCACGGCACTATTACTTCGTCGCCCCTTTTTAAGGGGTTGTCTTTTTTGTAAAAAAGCGCGGCTACGGCGATAAGGTTCGCGGAGGAGCCGGAGTTGGCCATGACCGCGTGCTTCATGCCGAAATACTTTGCGAACTTCTCCTCAAACGCCTTGACGTTTTTACCCATGGTGAAAATATTGGTTTCAACCACGTCGAATATCGCTTTTCTTTCTTCTTCGTTCCATGTGGAACTTGCGAGTTCAAACTTCATCTGTGCCCCCTCCATCCGTTTACGGATAAATCCGGTTTATATACTATTATCTCCGAGCCTGAGAAGTCGAATTTGAAAGGAGCTTGCCGCCTAATGCGTCATGTTTAATGGCCTTGCTATACATGGCGTCTATC
>SCQA01000128.1 GCA_004298725.1 bacterium | reverse complement strand
TAAAGGCGCAGGGAGCCTCGGCGGCATATACACGGCGCTCGTTCACTCAAAAACCGCCTACACATTTATAACGGCATGCGATATGCCCCTGCTTAACCCTGCCGCCATACGCAAAGTTGTTCAATCAGCCACCAAAACAGACGTTGTTGTGCCGTATATTGACGAAAGCTTTCATCCTATGCACGCCGCATACTCCAAAAGGTGCGTAAAACCCATTGAAGAGATGCTCAAGACCAACGACCTCCGCATACACCGGCTTTTAGAGAAGGTGCGGGTAAAAAAGCTCCTGCTTGAAGACTTCGGCAACATAGCGATAAAAGAATCTGTTGCGAATATAAATACCAAGGAAGACCTTGAAAAGCTTAGCCCACCCATGTGACATTCCATGAAACATACCGAGAATAAAAAACCAAAAGCTAAACCAAAAGCCGCATTTAACGCCGACATAACCAAGCTTACCTCGCTTATGGCGCGCTTACGCTCCGCGGACGGCTGTCCGTGGGATAAGGAACAAACCCTTGAAAACCTTGTGCCGTTTATAATAGAAGAAGCTTACGAGGTGATATCCGCCATAGACGCCAAAGACGACGCCGAGATACGCGAAGAACTCGGCGACCTTCTCTTTCAAATAATCTTCGCAAGCAGAATAAAAGAGGAAGAAGGCTCTTTTGCCTTGAAAGATGTAATAGATGTAACCGTTGAAAAGATGGTGCGGCGGCACCCGCATGTATTCGGCGATAAAACCATTGAAACCGCGAAAACTCCTAAAGAGGTTTTAGAGCGCTGGGCTGAAATAAAACGCGAGGAGAAAAAGAACAAACCGTATGAGGGCTACCTTGCCGGAGTGCCGTCTGCCCTGCCCGCGCTTTTACGGGCGCATAAGATAAGCAAGAAAGCCGCAAAGACCGGATTTGACTGGAAAGACATTGCTCACGTGCTTGACAAGGTGCGGGAGGAACTAAAAGAGTTTGAAGACGCGGTAAAGACCAAAAACGCCGCTAACATGGAAGAAGAAATAGGCGATATGCTCTTTACCATAGTAAACGTAGCGCGCTTTATCGAGGTTAATCCTGAAAACGCGCTGAGAAAGACCATCGGCAAGTTCATAACCAGATTCCACTACATAGAAAAAGCGCTCGCAAAGAAAAATAAAGACCTTTCAGTTGCGTCAATGGTCGAGATGGAAGCGCTATGGCAAGAAGCGAAAAGAAACAGGAACACAGTTAAGAAAGTGCGGCAAAATAGATAAGCGAAAACAACGTATTGAAGCGATTTCCCCACGAGCTGTGGATAAGTTGTTGAAAAGCTCTCCGATGCAAAACCTATTCAAACCGTATTCATAGGGGCATCACTAAATTGCTTGTTTTTTAATCACTACTTTATCTTTGAAAATCAAATAGTTAAGCCATTTTTACGCACTTATCAATACGCCGGTAATTTTTGCGGCGCGTTTACCTTGAACGTTTCACAAACCCTTTTAAAAACGTTAGTTCCTGCGATTTTAGAAGCAACGACAGCACTATATAAACCACAATAGCGGCCACTATTGCCGATACCACAAACAACGGTTTAAACAGTCCTGAGAGTCCGTAGTAATCTATCTTAATTGTCATCAAATAGACAACAGCGCCGGATGCAATTGACGCAAGCGTGCTTTTAAGTGCTGACTTCAAGATGTTTTTTCCGCCAAATTGCCCGAACCTCTTTCTAAGCATAATAAAAAAGATAATCATGTTGACGAAACTTGACAATGACGTCGCAAGCGCAAGCCCGCCGTGTTTTAGCGGCCCGACAAGCGCTAAGCAAAGCAGAGCATTGACCACAAACGCGATAAAGCCGACCCAAACAGGCGTAACAGTGTCTTTTAGCGAATAAAAGACCGAAGACAGCAGTCTGCAAGCCGACACCGGCACAAGTCCGATGGCATAATAACAAAGCGCGATAGCGGTTGCCGAACTTGCCTCAGCCCTGAACTGGCCACGCTTGAAAAGAAGGTCAATAATTGGAAAGGAGAGGATAATCAGTCCTATCGTTGCCGGAATAGTCACAAAGTTAACTATTCTTATGGCAAACGAAAGAGACGACCTGAAATCGCCCCACTCTTTTTTAACCACGTGTTCGCAAAGGCTTGGAAGCACCGCCGTTGCCACTGCCACGCTGAAAACTCCTATGGGAAGCTCCATCAGCCTGCCTGAATAATAAAGGTATGAAACAGACCCTTCGCTCAACTTCGACGCGAACCAGAGCGTAACGAATATATTCAGCTGATAAACGCCCACACCGAAGGCCGCCGGACCCATAAGCAGAAATATCTTTTTTATCGCAGGGTCAGCGAACTTAAAAGACAGCCGCGGCATCATGCCGTAACGCTTAAGGTACGGCACCTGCAAAAGAAACTGAAAAAAACCGCCTATAAGCACGCCTATTGAAAGCGCGTACACCGGCATTGACATAAAACGCGCGATGACAAGAACGGAAAATATAAGCGAGAGGTTAAAAAGCACCGGCGACAAGGCCGGAGCGGCAAAGTGCCTATATGAATTCAGCACGCCCATTGAAATTGCCATAAGCCCGACAAAAACCATGTACGGAAACATCTGCATGGTCAGGTTTACTGTTATTCTGAACTTTTCCGGGTCGCTTGCGAACCCGGGAGACATAAGCCAAACAAGCTCCTTTGAAAATATAACTCCAAGCAAAGCGAGTACGGCAAGAATAATCGTAAAAAGAGTAAATATGCTTGAAACAAGCTCTCGCGAGCCTTCAGTGGTCCTTTCAGCGCGCTCGGCGGTGAATATGGGTATGAAAGACGACGTAAGCGCGCCCTCTCCAACGAGCCTTCTTAAAAGGTTCGTAACCCTGAAAGCCACGAAAAAAGCGTCTGAATACATGCCCGCGCCGAATACATAAGCGACTACGGCGTCTCGAATATACCCAAGCACCCTGCTTGCGACAGTGGCCGCGCCGACTACAGAGGCCGACCTTGCTATGCTGTGTTTATGCGTGTTACTTTCTTGCACTGCACTGCCCCTTTTCGCACCGCCGTTTATGTTTATTACGGCAAACAGACGCCTTTGCCCGACTGACGTCTTGCTACGTTGTCCTGTCGTCAGGAGTTAGCTATCCCTGTTTGGATTCCTCTTTACCGAAATGTATCTCCGGCTGACGACATAAAACTTCAGAGTTGTGGGCGGATCACACCCGCCAAATAATTGTTTTGCATCTGGCGAGTTACGCCTAACCCGTCCTGCAGGGCTTAAACCTGCTAATTAAACAATAAAACCTTGACAAACCAACAGTAATTTAATAAAATTTAAAGCTGGTCAATGCCGCCTTTACAAATA
>SCQA01000127.1 GCA_004298725.1 bacterium | reverse complement strand
TGCAGGCAAAGCCGGTTGAAGAGGCAGTCAGCCCGGCTGTAGTTGCGGCGCCGGTTCAGGCGTAATTTTTTACATCAGAGAAACAAGCGTTACGGAAGGTAATTGAAATGTTAATACCGAAAAAGGTAAAATTTAGAAAACAGCAGAGGGGCAAAAGAAGAGGCCTTGCCCAGAGGGGCTCGACTCTTTCTTTTGGCAATTACGGCCTTCAGGCAACGGAGTGCGGATGGCTTTCAACCCGCCAGATTGAAGCGGCGCGCATAGCCATGACCCGTTGCATAAAGAGGGGCGGCAAGATTTGGATAAGAATATTCCCGGATAAGCCCGTTACGAAAAAACCGGCTGAAACAAGAATGGGAAGCGGCAAGGGAAGCCCGGAAGACTGGGTATCGGTTATAAAGCCCGGCCGGATACTTTATGAAATGGAAGGCGTAACCGAGGACGTGGCGCGTGAGGCTTTCAGGCTTGCGACCCACAAGATTTCCATACCAACAAAGTTCATTAAGCGCGACGTAGTGTAAAGAGGAAATAGCATGAAGCCTTCTGAAATAAGAGACATGACAGCGGCGGAGCTTAAGGCGAAAGAAGCCGAGCTAAGCAAGGAACACTTCAACCTCAAGATGCGCCACGCTACAAGGCAACTTGAGAACCCGGTTAAGCTGAGGATTGTAAGAAGAGACATCGCACGGGTCAAGACTATTCTGGCCGAGAAGGAAAAGGGGGCGCACAGTGGCAAGTGAAACTAACTCAAAGAGAAAGACCCTCGTCGGCCATATACTCGCAAGCAAGATGGACAAGACCGTAGTGGTTGCCGTCGAGAGCCTTACAAAGCATCCGCTGTACGGCAAGTACGTTAAAAAGCGCGTCAAGTATATGGCGCACGATGAAAAGAACGAATGCGGCGCCGGCGACAAGGTGCTAATATCCGAAACGCGGCCTATGAGCAAGTTGAAAAGATGGCGCGTTAAAGAGATAATGGAGAAGGCAAAATGATACAGATGCGCTCAATACTCGGTGTTGCGGACAACACCGGCGCTAAAAAGGTATCCTGCATAAAAGTCTTGGGTGCGTCGAACAAGCTTTTCGCGTCAATCGGTGACGTTGTTATTGTTAACGTCAAAGAAGCTGTTTTCGACGCCAAGGTTAAAAAAGGCGACGTCGCGCGCGCGGTCGTTGTGCGTACCGTTAAGGAAACGCGCAGGCAGGACGGGTCGTACATCAGGTTTGATGAAAATTCGGTGGTTCTTATAAACAAGGACAACGAACCTGTCGGCACAAGAATATTCGGGCCTGTGGCAAGGGAGCTTAGGGCCAAGAAGTTCATGAAGATAGTCTCGCTTGCCCCTGAAGTGCTTTAATAAGGGACAGCAGGCGGATTTAGAGTTACATAAAGGGGATTAGGCGATGCACTTCAAAATAAGAAAAGACGACCAGATAATGATTAAGGTCGGCCGCGAAAAAGGCAAAACAGGCAAGGTGGCTCGCGTCATTCCTGACAAGGGAATGGTCGTTATAGAGAAACTTAACATGGTAAGGCGCCACCAGAAGCCGTCGCAAAAGAACAAGCAGGGCGGCATAGTGGAAAAGGAAGCGCCCATGTCAATCTCAAACGTAATGATTATATGCGAAAAGTGCAAAGGGCCGGTAAGGGTTGGAACTAAGAAGCTCGACGACGGCAAGAGCGTAAGGTACTGCAAAAAGTGCAGCGAGGTAATAGACAAATGACGGCGCGTCTCAGAGAAATTTATAAGAAAGAGGTCGTTCCAACTCTTATGAAGGAGTTCAAGTACAAGAGCTCGATGCAGGTGCCTAAGCTTGAGAGAATAGTTCTTAACATGGGGCTTGGAGAGGCCGTTAAGGAAATAAAAGTGGTTGACGCCGCGGTGCGCGACATGGCCGCCATAACCGGTCAGAAGCCGGTTGTCACAAAGGCGAAGAAGTCGATTGCCACGTTTAAACTCCGCGAAGGAATGCCAATCGGTTGCATGGTAACGCTCAGAGGCGACAAGATGTATGAGTTTTTCGACCGTTTCGTCAACTTCAGCGTGCCCCGTATAAGAGATTTCAAAGGCGTTTCCGACAAAAGTTTTGACGGGCGCGGCAACTATACGATAGGCGTCAAAGAGCAGATAATTTTTCCGGAAATAGAGTATGACAAGATAGACAAGATACGCGGCCTTAACATAACCATATGCACCACGTCCAATACGGACGAAGAGGCTAAGGCGCTTTTAAAGAGCATGGGTTTGCCTTTTAGAAGCTAACAGTAAACGCACGCAAGTCACGGAGGATTCATAGTTGGCTAAAAAGTCGCTTGTAATCAAGTCTCAAAGAAAGCCTAAGTTTGGTGTTCGCGCTTATAATCGTTGCCCGATTTGCGGCAGATCAAGGGCGTACTACAGGAAGTTCGACATGTGCAGGATATGCCTCCGTAAGATGGCTCTTAAAGGTGAGCTTCCGGGCGTTATAAAATCGAGCTGGTAGTTTTTGCCATTTTGAAGCCGTAATTGAAATTTTAGGCATTGACGGATGTTTTCATGGTAACATTCTGGTCCGGCAGATTGTAATCGGCCAGTGCTTTATAGAGCGGCGCTGTAATGCCTGATAGTGCGGTTCGGTAACCAAAGCGTTTTTCAGATTTTAACTTTAAACGCCGAGAGTTGCTTAGCGGGCAGTTAGGGTGTAAGAAGGTACATTTATCATCAAAACGTAGCAGGGGGAGCTTTAAAGATGTCAATGACAGATCCCATAGCGGATATGCTGACCAAAGTTAGAAACGCGATACAGGCGCGCCATAAAGACGTAAGCGTCACGCTTTCAAATGTTAAGAAGGACATCGCGCGGATACTGAAGGAAGAAGGCTATATAAAAGACTTCAGCATAGTAAAAGACGGCGTTAAAAGCACGATCAAGATACAGCTTAAGTATTCTCAGGCAAAAAAGAATGCGATAAGCAATATCAAGAGGATAAGCAAGCCCGGCCTTAGGGTGTATGTAGGCAAGGAAGAGATACCAAAGGTGTTGAACGGTCTCGGAATATCAATTGTTTCAACCTCCAAGGGGCTTATGACGGACAAGGTGGCAAGAGAGCAGGGCGTGGGCGGAGAGCTTCTCTGCACCGTATTCTAAAATAAGCCGTAGTAGCCAATTAACTTAATTACAGGCGCACATACAAGTAAGGGGCCTCAAAAATGTCAAGAATAGGCAAGCATCCAATAACAGTACCGGCTGGCGTAAAGGTCGGGGTAAGCGGATCAACCGTGAATGTATCCGGCAAGGAAGGTGCTTTAAGCATGGACCTCAGACCTGAAATCGGCATTGAGGTAAAGGGAGCGCAAATAGAGGTTGTAAAAAAGCAGGACACTCGCATGGCTCGGTCGCTTCACGGGCTTAGCCGGACGCTCATAGCCAACATGGTAAAGGGCGTAAGCGAAGGCTTCCAAAAGAGGCTTGACATAGTAGGCGTAGGGTATAAGGCTGACGTGCAGGGTAACGTGGTCAACCTCACGCTCGGTTATTCGCATCCTATAAAATATACCTTGCCAAAGGGCATAAACGCCACAATGGATAAGCAGACCGGTATTATTATAAAGGGCGCGGATAAGCAGGCGGTTGGAGCGGTTGCGGCGGACATCAGGGCGTTTCGTATGCCTGAGCCGTATAAGGGCAAGGGCATAAAGTATTCTGATGAGGTCGTAAGAAGAAAGGCCGGCAAGGCTGGCAAGGGCGCGGGGGGGAAATAAGAAATGTCGGCAAGAAAAGAAAAGATGAGCGGGTTACAGCGCAGGAAGATCCGAGTAAGAAAGGCCGTATCAGGCACTTCAGAGAGGCCGAGGCTGAATGTATATAGAAGCAACAAGCACATATACGCTCAGATAATTGACGATACGCACTCAAAAACTCTTGCGGCCGCGTGCACCAAAACCGGCGATAACGCTGGAAATATTAAAAAAACCGATGCCGCAAAGAAGGTTGGCGTAATTATAGGCAAGAAGGCCATTGAAAACGGCATTACTAAGGTTGTTTT
>SCQA01000126.1 GCA_004298725.1 bacterium | reverse complement strand
AGCGAGTCGTTTTTTTGCCGCGCCTCCGGCAGGTTTAAATCTGAGGGGGTAAGCACGGAATTAGGCGAAAGAAGAAGCGCGCGCCGTATGATATTTTCAAGCTCGCGTACGTTGCCAGGCCAGTGGTAGGCCTCGAGTGCGTCAAGCGCCTTTTGCGAAATGGCGCGCGAGCCCGTGTTGAATTCGTTTGAGAATTTTTCTATGAAGTGGGCGGCAAGCAGAGGTATGTCCGTTCTGCGCTCCCTTAGCGCAGGAAGCTCCAGCGTCACGCCGTTTATTCTGTAAAGAAGGTCCTCGCGAAATCGCTTCTCAGCCACGGCTTTGTCGAGGTTTTGATTGGTAGCGGTTATTATTCTTACGTCAACCTTAACCGTTTCTTTGCCGCCTACGCGGTAGAATTCTTTTTCTTGAATAACCCTTAAAAGCCGCGCCTGAAGGTCAAGCGCCATATCGCCGATTTCGTCAAGAAACAGCGTGCCTTTGTCGGCAAGTTCGAATTTGCCCTTTTTAGCCTCTACCGCGCCCGTGAAAGCGCCTTTTTCAAAACCGAAGAGTTCGCTTTCCATGAGGTCGCGCGGCACGGCGGCTGAGTTTACCGCTATAAACGGGCCGGCGTGTCTTGGGCTGTTGGCGTGTATAAGCTTGGCAAGCAGTTCTTTGCCGGTGCCGGACGGGCCGAGTATCAGCACGGTTACGTCTTTGGGCGCAACCTTGGCGGCTGTTTTGAATACTGTTTGAACGGCCTTGCTTTTACCGATGAATACGGTTTCAACGGCGAGTTTTTCTTTCAGGCGTTCGCTGAGCGTAGCGACCTTTTCCCTGAGTTGCACGTTTTCAAGCGCGCGGTCAACGGTTACGGTAAGCTCGTCAAGATCAAACGGTTTTGTAATGTAGTCGAACGCGCCCGCTTTCACGGCCTCTACGGCGTTAGTCATGGTGGACTCGGCGGTCATTACGATAAACTCGGCAACGCATCCGGCTTTGCGGGCTTCTTTTATGACTTCAAGGCCGTCTTTGCCGGGCATGTTTATGTCAACCACGGCAAGGCGCGCGCCGGATGTTTTAAGGAGATTAACGGCGGCTACGCCGTCAGCCGCTTTAAGCGCAATAATCTTCTTGTCAGCGAAAAACCGCTCAAGCACCCAGAGGATGCTTTCATCGTCGTCTGCTATGATTACTTTTAACGCATTCATGTTGAATTACCCTTGCTCGGCGGCTATCGGCAGATAGACTGATATTGTAGTGCCAATGCCGGGCGTTGAATCTATTTTTAAAAACCCGTTGTGTTCTTTTATGATTTTAAGCGAAATTGCCATGCCAAGGCCGCTTCCGCCAGGTTTGGTGGTAAAGAACGGCGTAAATATCTTTTCAAGTTCATCCGGCTTTATGCCCGAGCCGTTGTCTTTTATTTCCACAAGCGCCATCTTTCCGCCAATCGAGCCCGTGTCAATAAGGTGAAACTCGGTTGCCATTCGCGTGATGATTCGTATCGAGCCGTCCTTGTCTTTTCTAATTGCTTCTTTGGCGTTTTTTACGAGGTTTAAAAATACTTGAGTAAGCTGGCCTTCATCGGCTGATACCAGAGGAAGCGACGGGTCGTAGTCGCGCTTTATCGCATCAGGAAGCAGGCCGTCTCCGGTGAGAAAAACGACCGTATCAAGCGCCTTGTGTATGTTAACGCTTTTCTTTGTAAGTTTTGCCGGACGCGCGAAGTCGAGCATGCCGCAGAGGATTCTGTCAAGCCTGTCGGCTTCTTTTATTATTATGCCGGTGTATTCGCCGAGTTTTTCATCTTTTATTTTTTTCGACAGCAGTTGCGCCGCGCCCCTAATGCCGCTAAGCGGGTTTTTTATTTCGTGGGCGAGGCTGGCGGCGAACGTGCCGATGTACGCAAGCCTGTCTTTTCTCAGAGACCCTGCCTCAAGCGATTTTATTCCTGAAAGGTCTTTTATTAACGCCACCGCGCCTGAAACCGCGCCTGAGTGATCGAATATCTGGCTCGTGGTGATGCCTACGGGAAGGGGGCCGGAAAACCTTCTTTGAAGCGTCTCTTCATATTCGGCAAAGAGCCGCCCTTCATCAAGGGTTTTGGCGAGCATTTCAGCGAGTTTGCTGTCTTTGCTGAAGAGAGTGGAGGCGGGTTTGCCAATGACGGCGGTGCGCGCCATTTCGCAGATTTTTTCAGCGGATTGGTTAAAGACGCGCACCGTCAGCGCGCCGTCAACCGCGACGACGCCTTCGGCAAGGCCTTCGACAATATCTTCGTATGAGGTCTGGCAAGCGGTTTTTGAGGTGTCTTTCATATCTGCCTAAATAATAGGCAGTATATCAGGCCGTTAAAATAAAGGCAACTGAAATGAAAAAGTTGACCGATGAGCTTTATTGGATAATAATAGCGGCGTGAAAAGAGACCTTGTAGCCGCAATTATAATAGAGAACGGGCGCATACTGATTCTGCACAACATAAAACACGGTCTGCTTCGCGCGGAGCCTCCGGGCGGCAAGGTTCATGCTGGTGAAGCTATTGACTGTGCCGTTAAAAGGGAGGTTATTGAGGAACTTGGCGTCAGCGTATCAAACCTTAGGCCCTTTGGCGTATTTGAGACTGATTCGCCGGAGGGTGATTTTCAGGTTCATATGTATCTTTGCGATATAGCGGAAGGCGCGCCGCGTCTTCTTGAAAAAGAAAAATTTTCAGGGTTCGGCTGGTGCACTTTTGCGGAGCTTATTGAATTTAAAGATAGCGGCGCGCTTGTGCGAAACATGGTAAGCGCGCTTGATGATTTGCGTGTTTTGATGTTGTAGCCGTTTCGCCGGGTGACGAAAGGCAGGTGATTAGCGGCGAGCGGCCGGCGTCATTCTTGTGGAAATTAAAATGCTGGGTTACGCGGAGGTTATTCCGCATTTGATGCGGGATAACTCAGCTTAAGCTTAATCTGCCGGAACTTTGTTCCTTGTCGGTTAGACGCTTTTGTGTTCTGGTTCTTCCGTTTTATCGTAGTCGTAGAATAGAAAATAAACCACAACCCCGGCAAAGCACAAGAACATGAATATGACGTCGTTGAATATGAACCACGCTACGCCTGAAAGCGCGGCCTCTGTAAAGGCAATCCAGTTGACGGTCTTGACTGTCTTAGGCGGCAGTTTTTTTATGAATCTGCCCGCGTTCCTGTAAACTATTATCAACGCGATAAAGACGCCTAAGATTATGAATAAACCTAAAACGCTCATATTATTACTTCCTGTGGGTGCCGCACGGCAGGCGATAATAACACCTGCCGCGCGGCGATTTTTTTATTTTTTAAAGAGCGCTTTAAGGCCTGCTTTAAACGGCCTTCTTACTACGCCTTTTTCGGTTATTATGCCGGTTATCAGCTTGTTTGGCGTCACGTCGAATGCCGGGTTCTTAACCTTTACGCCAGCCGGAGCAATCTGTTTTCCTTTAAGATGAGTAACCTCTTTTGAGTCGCGTTCTTCAATGGGTATTTGTTCGCCGTTTTGTATCCGCATGTCAATCGTTGAAAGCGGGGCCGCCACGTAAAAAGGTATTTTATGTTCTTTAGCAAGCAGGGCTACGGTGTAAGTGCCTATCTTGTTTGCCGTGTCGCCGTTTGAGGCTATTCTGTCCGCCCCGACCACAACCGCGTCTATATGGCCTTTTTTCATTATGTGGCCGGCCATGTTGTCGGTTATAAGAGTTACGTCAATGTTGTCTTTTTTAAGCTCCCACGCGGTAAGTCTCGCGCCTTGCAAAAACGGCCTTGTTTCATCGGCGAATACGGATATTTTTTTCCCGGCCTCTATGGCGCCGCGTATTACGCCGAGGGCGGTTCCGTAACCGGCCGTGGCCAGCGCGCCGGCGTTGCAGTGCGTAAGCACGGTTGAGTTGTTTTTGAGAAGCGCGCCGCCGTGCTTGCCCATGCGTTTATTTATTTCAATATCCTCGGCGTGAATCTTTCTTGCCTCTTCAATAAGCAGTTTTTTAAGCTCCGGCACGCTTGAATCGCAGTTTTCGTCGGCTATTTTTGTCATGCGCTCGACGCCCCAACAGAGGTTTACGGCAGTCGGCCTTGCCGAGGCTATGTGCCTCGCTATAACGCCGAATTCCTTTCTGAATTTTTTAGAGTCGTTAGTTTTTATTTTAAGAGCGCCAAGCGCCACGCCGAAAGCGCCGGTAACGCCTATGGCCGGCGCGCCCCTTACGACCATTTTCTTTATTGCTTCGGCCACGCTTTTATAGTCGCGGTATGTTTTGTATACTTCTTTATCCGGTAAAACAGTTTGGTCTATAAGCACCACGGCGTTATTTTTCCATTCGACGGTTTTGAACATATTTACTGTTTCTCCCTTTATAGTATAAGTTTTTAGCGCTACGCCGGGTATGATTTATGTCAGTATGACGTGTTTGTGCCGGAGAGTACGGACGAGTCAAATGGCTGGCATTTGACGATAGCGCCTTTTTTAAACCCTTCTGAGTCAGCCGGAATTATTATGTAAGAATTAGCTCTGACCATGGTGGATATAACTCCGGAACCCTGCCCGTCAAGCGCAGTCGCAATAAAGCCGCCATCGGTTGAGGTTAATTCAGCGCGAAGAAATGTCATGCGCCCCGGTTTTACTTTAATGTCTTTGTCAAGCGACGCGCTGATACACTGCCTGAATATGTCGTTTCTGCCGGACATCTTTAAAAGAGATGGCCTTACAAACTGCTCAAAAGCCACCATTGACGATATGGGGTTGCCGGGAAGCCCGAATGCAGGTTTGCCCTGTATGACTCCGAATGCAAGCGGTTTGCCGGGTTTTAAAGCGACCTTCCAGAATATCATGTCGGAGCCAAGCCCCTTCAGCACGTCTTTTACAAAGTCGTAATCGCCCACTGAAACGCCGCCGGAGGTTATAATGGCGTCGGCGTTTATTGCTTCTTTAAGTTTAGCGGTGAGGTCTTCTTTAGTGTCTTTTGCTATGCCGAGACGAATGAACTTCGCCCCTGCCTCGCTAACCAGAGCCGATAGGGCGTAGCCGTTGGAGTTGGTTATTTTGCCTTTTCCGGGCACTTCATTTATGTCAACGAGCTCGTCTCCTGTTGACAAAACCGAGACAACCGGCCTTTTAAACACGCTGACGAGAGGACAGCCTATTGTTGCGAGCATGCTTATTTCAGCGGGCCTTATGACGGAGCCTTTGGTTATTACCGTATCGTTTTGTTTGAAGTCTTCGCCGCATTTTCTGATGTTCTCGCCGGCTCTTGCGGACGCGAATATTTTAACTTTGCCTGCTTCCGGGCTCTTGGTGGCCTCTACCATGACAACGGCGTCGGCGCCGTCAGGCACCGGCGCGCCCGTCATTATGCGTACAGCTTGGCCTCTTGCTACAACGGCTTTGGGAACCTGCCCGGCCGGAAGGTCGTATATGACCGTCAGCGTAGCGGGGTTTTCCTTGCCGGCGCCGGCAATGTCGGCCGTATGAAGGGCGTAGCCGTCCATTGCGGAGTTGTCCCACGGCGGGTTTGGCCGCTTTGCAAAGACGTCTTCGGATATGACCCTGCCAAGGGCGTCGAGTATGCCGACGGTTTCGGTTCCAAGGGGTTTAATTTCTTTAAGGATTATTTCGAGGGCGTCTTGTACTGGTATCATTCGAGTTTAACCGTTTAGGTTCATGTGCGTTACGGCGGTGGACGTTGACGGGTTTTTGCCGTTATCAGCCGCTCTTACAGGTACTATTATTACCGTGCCGGGACGTATGGATTTGGTGTTTTTGAGATTATTCAAATAGAGTATGGGCTTTACGCCTACGCCGTATCTTTTGGCTATTTTGCCGATTGAGTCGCCGCGTTTTATCTTGTGTTCAAGAAATTTCACGCGTTTTGGCGCGGGAACTTTTTCCATGTTTTCGGCGAATTGAAGCGCCGTGCCGGTTGGTACCTTTAATTCATAGTTCGGGTAGTTGGGCGGTGTAAACCAGTGAAGAAGCTCCGGATTAAGGCGTTTAATTTCTTCAACCGTAGTGCCTGCGGCATCGGCCACGATGTGCAGGTCGGTCGCCGTCGAAACCTTGACTTTGTCGTAGTTTAGCGCGGTAGCTTCCATTTGCGCTTCAAAGCCGTATGACGCCGGGTTTTTGGCTATCATCATGGCCGCAAGGTACTTTGGCACGTAGTCGCGCGTTTCTTTCTTCAGTGCTTTTTTGCGGTTTTTTCTGTCTTTTTTGCTGATTTTGGTGTTCGCGGTTATTACCCAGAAATCGTCGCTGTTTGAGCGTTTTATCGCGCGAAGTATGCGCCCTTCTCCGGCGTTGTAGCCTGCCGCGGCAAGGTACCACGAGCCGAATATGTCGTAGAGGTTTTTAAAGTATCTGGCCGCGGCTCTTGTTGATTTTTCAGGGTCTCTTCTTTCGTCTATCCACCAATCAACCCGGAGGCCGTATATTTTTGCCGTGCCTTTAATAAACTGCCATATGCCTACGGCGCGCGCCCTTGATTTGGCTACCGGAGAAAGCCCGCTCTCAATAAACGCTATGTAGAAAAGGTCTTCAGGCACGCCCTCAGAGCTGAGTATGCCGGTTATTAGTTCCATGTACGTATTGCTTCGGGAGAGCCATTTCTCAAAGTGCTTTTTGCCGCGTGTCTGGAAGTAAGCTATGTACGCTTCTACCTGCCTGTTTACCACTATGGGCACGTCAGGAAGTTGGTCGTCGTCAAGTCCGTCGTTATCAGCGGTTGCCTGATCGGCATCCGTGGCGTCGCCGTCATCGTCAGGGTCGTCGGAGCCGTCGCTACTTGTGTCTTCAGTGGCGGAGCCGTCTGTTAAGGCCGGAGTGTTTGTAATGCCAACGCCGCCTTTAAGCCAGATGTCGCCGTATATGCCGGTAAGGTCTTTTAAAGTAGGGGGGTATGAAAGAGCGTTGTCGCGGGCATCCTTCGATATTTCCGTTGTTTCCGGTTCTATGGCGGCAACGATTGTTTCATCGCTTGCGGACGCGCCGTCGCCATAGGCAAAATTGCCGGACGCAAAGAACAGTGGAAGGAGCATGAGCGCCGCAAGGCGGTATTGTGCTTTTAATAAGGGTTTGAGCATAAGCGCCTCTTGTCGCGCGAGGCCGGTTTTAATGGGTTTTAAGATGAGGAACCGCTCCGGCGAGTTCAAGCTGTTTGAATTTTTCCTTGATGTCTTCGGCGGTCTTTTTTGCCGCAAGCTCGATGGTCTTGCCGGCCTCGGTAAGCGTTTTTGTGTAATCTATGAAGTATTGGTTCTTCTTTTCCCATGTTCTTGTCATGTTTCTGCCGTATGTCTTCAGCGCTACGTTAAAGAGGTCGAAACGCGCCGCCCTCTTTACTATTTGCCCTATGGTGTAGAAGTTTTTCGTGGCCCGCAACATTTCGGACTGAAGCTGGTAGTACGTCATCAGTTTAGGTTCGAATACCACGTGATGCGCGTCGTAGAGGGACCAGTCTTTGCTTATAATTCTATTTTCAGACTCAAGATCGCGGTAGCATTTTGTGCCCGGTAGCGGCGTCAGTATGAGAAATTGCACGGACTCAAGGTCGTTTCTCTTTGCGAACCGGACTGTTTCCTGGATAGTGTCGGTTGTGTCCATGTCAGAGCCGAAAACGAACATGCCGTGTATCCGTATGCCGTTCTTGTGGAGAATTTTAATACAGCTTTCGATGTCTTCAATGGATTGTTTTTTGTTGTACAGCTTAAGAGTTTCCGGATTTATGGATTCAAAGCCGATGTAAACGGTGTGGCAACCGGACTTTTTCATAAGGTCTAAAAGTTCTTGGTCCTTGGCCACTTCCACCCGCACCTGCGCGGTCCAGTTCGGCGTAACCTTGCTGTTTATCATTGTGTGAAGCAGTTCTTTGGTTCTGTTTTTGTGGGCTATAAAGTTGTCGTCGTAAAAAAAGACCCAATTACTGCCGCTGTTTTTATTGGCTATAAGCTCTTCCATGACGTGTTCTTTGCTTCTGAACCTGTACTTCTGGCCGAACATGCCCGTAACCGAGCAAAAACTACAGTCAAACGGACAACCCCTGGACGTCATAATAGGGGTTATGGAGAATTTTTTACTTCCGTGTTGTTCAAGTCCGCTTATAAGCGTGAAGTCCGGGCAGGGGAGTTTGTCAACGTCTTTGCAGGTTGCCGTTGATTTGTTGTGCGTCACGATGCCGTTTGAGTCTCTGTAAGAAAGCCCGGCGACGTATTCAAAGCCTTTGCCTGTTTCAAGCGCCTTTATGAAGTCAACTATGCAGTCGTCGGCTTCGCCCCTGATGACGTAGTCGCATGATTCCAAAGCTTCGTCCGGCAAGAAGGTGGCATGCGGCCCGCCGATAAAGACCGGTATTCCGGTTTTTCTTAAAAGTTTTGCTATTTCGTATGAGCGTTTCGCGGTTGAAGTGATGGTTGATATGCCGACGGCATCAGCGGTAAGAACGTCCGCCAGGTCAAGCTCTGATACGTTTTCTACGTAGCTTTTAACGGTATAACCGTGATTTTTAAGTATCGTGCCAAGCAAAACAGTGCCGAGGCGCGGTAGCGCCATTCTTGTAAATACGTGTAAATCCGAAGGTTTTGGTTCGATGAATACAATTTTTTTCATAACCTGTCCTTATAAGTAGTAACGCACATAATACCCTGTTGGCTGGTAAGTGTCAAGTTAAAAGCCCTGTTTATAAAACAGCGCTTGGTGGTTAGAGGATAGCGGGCGGTGACGAGTGCTTAGGATTTAATCAGCCATAAGTTGTTATCCACCGTACGCTAACCCCTAACCACAGTCTTTCTATATCCCCATCTTTCTTGCTATTGATTCAAGTTCCTTTGGCCTGCCTTCGTTGATAATTTTTTCTTTAAGCGCTTCGTGGGATAGTTTAAATTTGCTCTCAACGCGTTTTCTGTAAACCGGCGCGCCGTTATAAGCGCAAAACGGGTATAGATGCCCTTTGGGATCAGGGTAGTGGATTACGCACCTCATTACGCGCTCTACGCTGAAGTTGTAGCCGTCCATGAAGTGCATGCCAGCTATAAAAAAGTCGTTGTAGAAACGCTCTTTTCCGGTGGCAGGGTCAATCTGGCTCTTTCTCATGCTCCTTTCCTGAAAGCCTTCAAGGCTTTCAAGAAATTTTTTGAACGTAAGCCCTTTTGGGGCTTTGTCCTGCTTAAAGTGTTTTTTGAGGTTGTAAAGAATCTTTACCTTTGAAAGCAGTCCGAAACTTGACGGTTTTACAGTCCTTGAGAGGTTTATCAGGTCTTTTAAAAACGGCTCCATGTCGAGGAATTCGCTTACAGGCTTTACTTCGCCGTCTTCTCCTATGTAAAAATACGCTCCCTGCGAGCAGTGCGGGTGAAGGGTAAGCGTGTAGGCGGGTTTTCCGCTGAGCGCCGTGGCGAGCTTTGATATGGCGGACGTGCAACCTATGGGGAACCAGTCCCTCATAGCCTGCATATAGCCGGTCTGTTTTTCAATGTCAAGGGCGAGGTCGGCAAGAGTATATCTTCTTTCAAGCCTGTGGCTCTGGCTGAACCTGCCTACGAAAGATACGGGTTGAAAGGCTATGCCGCTTATGACGTCGTTATTCTTGGCCGCGAATTTTACTATGTCGCCCACCTGGTGGTCGTTAAAGCTTTTTATCAGCGTAGCCACGAGGACTATGCCAATGCGTTCTTTGCGGCAGTTTTTAATAGTCTGAAGTTTATGGTCTAACAGCGGTTTTGAGCGCGTTTTTTGGTAGATGTCGTCGCTTATGCCGTCAAATTGCAGGTAGAGGGTGTCAACGCCGGCCTCTGCGGCGGCATGGGCGAACTCCGGTTCGGCCATTTTTATGCCGTTGGTATTAACCTGAACGTATTCAAAGCCCATGGCGCGCGCTTTTCTCACGATGTCAAGAAAGTCCGGCCTTACAGTAGGTTCTCCGCCGGAGAATTGAACGCGGTCTCCTTTTACCGGTTTCTGGTTAGCTATCGTCTCTAACATATGCACAACGTCGTCAAACGAAGGCTCGTAGAGGTAGCCTGCGGCGTTGGCGTTGGCAAAGCAAACAGGGCAGGTGAGGTTGCACCTGTTGGTGAGGTCTATGATTGGCAGTCCGCTGTGGCTCATGTGCATATTGCACAGCCCGCACTGCGACGGGCATACGGTGGCTTTTTTTATGGGCGGGTCTTCTATGCCGCGTCCGTCTCCGAACCATAAGTTTTCGCACCGGTAATAGAGGTCAACGTCTCCGTAGAATACGTCTTTGAATTCTCCGTGCTCGGCGCATGTCTTGCGTATCCAGACTTTGCCGTTTTCAGGGTAAAGGGTTGCTTTTATTATTTCCATGCACTCGGGGCACATGGAGTCTATTTCTTTTGGCAGGCCGTATGTTATCGGCGTGATTTTTGTTCCTGAATACGTTGTTTCCGGTTCGTCAACAATCTCCGGCAGGTTTGAGGCTGGAGTTTTAGCGGTT
>SCQA01000125.1 GCA_004298725.1 bacterium | reverse complement strand
GTAATGCCTAAAGACTACACAGTACCGGCGCTTGCCATGGCAATGGCAAGCTACTATAAAAAGGCGTGAGGATATAATATGGACTTTCCAGTGTACCGCCCCAGAAGGCTTAGAAAAAATGAATTGATACGGAAGATGGTTCGCGAGACGGCCATTTCAACGGACGACTTTATCCTTCCGCTATTTGTAAGCTTCGGCAAAAACATAAAAAAGCCGATAACCTCGATGCCCGGGCATTTTCAGTTATCGGTTGATAACATCGTCAAAGAAGTAAAAGAGGTAAAGTCCCTTGGCATACCGGCAATTATACTTTTCGGCATACCGGAGATTAAGGACGAAAGAGGTTCAAGCTCCGTTGACCCGAAAGGCCCTGTGCAGGAGGCTATTAAAGCCATTAAAGACAAAGCCCCGGAGCTTATCGTCATAACCGACGTTTGCATGTGCGAATACACGTCGCACGGCCACTGCGGGGTTATAAAAAATAACGACGTCGACAACGACGCAACCCTTGAGCTTCTTTCCGCCGAGGCTCTTTCGCACGCAAGGGCCGGGGCGGACATTGTCGCGCCGTCGGACATGATGGACGGCAGGGTAGGCGCCATAAGAGACACGCTTGATGAAAACGGTTTTGAAAATCTGCCTGTAATGAGCTACGCGGCCAAGTACGCCAGCGCTTTTTACGGGCCTTTCAGGGAAGCCGCGGAGTCCACTCCGCAGTTCGGCGACAGAAGAAGTTACCAGATGGACCCGGCAAACGCGGAAGAAGCTTTGCGCGAGGTCGAGCTTGACATTGCCGAGGGCGCGGACATAGTCATGGTAAAGCCCGCTCTGCCGTACCTTGACATAATACGCAGGATTAAAGACGAATTCGGCTATCCAACCGCCGCGTACAGCGTAAGCGGCGAGTTTTCAATGATAAAGGCGGCCGCCGAAAGGGGCTGGATTGACCACGACAGGGCAATGATGGAATCGCTTATTTCCATTAAACGCGCCGGCGCGGATCTGATACTGACCTACTTTGCGAAAGAAGCGGCAAAGGTTCTTCAAAAGGCGTAAAATTAACCAATTGACGTTCTAATTGTAAAGGAGATTTTTTATGCAGGAAAAAGGGCATCCGACAGGTCATCCGAAAGGGCATCCCCACGGCGGGGGGCACGGGCATCACGGCGCCGAAGGCAAGCACGGCGCCGGTCCGGTTGAAGATATAAGCGGCGGAAGAAAATGGCTTCCAAAGTTGATAGCATGGGAGCTTACGAGGTCCTGCAACCTTGATTGTATTCATTGCAGGGCCGCCGCGCGTTTTGGCCCGTACCCCAACGAGCTTACCACCGAGGAGTGCCTTAAATTCCTCGACAACGTAGCTTCTTTTTCAAAACCCATAATCATCATGACCGGCGGCGAGCCGATGCTTAGAGACGACATATGGGAACTGGCGAAACACGGCACAAAATTAGGGCTTAGAATGGTCATGGCGCCGTGCGGCTTTCTCGTAACCGAAGAGACGGTTCAGAAGATGAAGGAATCAGGCATACAGCGCGTAAGCTTCTCCATTGACGGAGCTACCGCCGAGACTCATGATAACTTCAGAAGGGTAAACGGCGCGTTCGATTCGGTTATGAAGGCCATTGAAAACGTCAAAAAAGCCGGTATGCCGTTTCAAATAAATACGACCATAACGAATCATAATCTTAAGGAGCTTCCGCAAATACTTGACCTTGCCATAAAGCTTGGCGCGGTAGCGCACCATCCGTTCCTCCTTGTGCCGACCGGCAGGGGCGCTCAGCTTAAAGACCAAGCGATAGACCCGGCGGAGTACGAAAAGACGCTTACATGGTTTTACGAGCAGAGGGAGAAGGTGCCGCTTCAGTTCAAGCCCACGTGCGCCCCGCATTACTACAGGATTTTCAGGCAAAAGGAAAGGGAAAAGGGCATTACGGTTACGCCTGAAACCCACGGCCTTGACGCCATGAGCAAGGGTTGCATGGGCGGGCAGTCCTTCGCGTTCGTGTCGAACACCGGCAAGGTGCAGATATGCGGGTTTCTCGACGTGGAATGCGGAGACATACGCAAAGAGCCGTTCAGCGTGATATGGGATACGTCTAAAGTATTTCAAGAGATGCGCGCGTGGGACGAATATAACGGCAGGTGCGGCTACTGCGAATTCAGGAAAGTTTGCGGCGGGTGCAGAGCGCGAGCGTTTGCCTATACAAAAAATTACATGGATGAAGAGCCGTTTTGCACCTATCAGCCCGGCGAGGCCGCCAAAAAAGCACGCGATGAAAAGAAAAAGGGCGGGCCTGCGTAAAGCGGCCTGCGTTGAATTGGAACAGCGCAGTCGCACGTTTTTATTGCCTCTCCTTTTTTTAAGGGAAGGGTGGGGCTTGGCAGTTTTACTTGCGGGTTCGGGTTTATAGCCTGAACCCGCATAGGTTTGAGTGGGCTTTATTTATTCAGGCGTGCATGAGGCAAAAAGCGGAATGCATAAAAAACACCTTCATTATAAGGTCGTTGAACTCAGCACCGTAACCGACGAAGCCCTTGAGCGCGTTATAAACGATACGGTCAAAGAGGGCTGGAACCTTGACGGCATTAACTTCGCCATGCGCGATTCATCCAAAAGGCCGACAATGGCGTTCGTGCTTTTCACAAAGGAAGAAACGGAGCGGTAGTGACAGCCTTTTGGCGCCATATCGGGGTATTACTCGCTCTTAATTAAAAATCTCCGCCACAAATGGCGGAGATTTTTAATTGTACGGATAATCAATAATATTCGCCGCAATTTTTGTTGTAATGATGCGCGTTAGCAGGAGGCCTGCTACTACTAAAGCGGCGGGCCTCTGGTTGGAACACCGGTTAAAGGCTGACTCTAAAAATTAGAGATTTTTTCTGCAATCAAGGAAGGGCGGGAATAAAAAGCAGAACATATATGCCAATATGTGAGCATTTTTATTCACGTACTGACACAGAGTCCGGGAAAAAGATCAATTTTTAGAGGTAGCCTTAAATTAGTTGTCCAATATGGCTCTGATCAACCGCAGAAATTCCGTAGGTATGAACGGCTTGGAGATGAAGTTTAATTTTTCCTTGAGTACGCCTTTTTTATGGATAATGTCTTCATTGTAGCCGCTCGTAAACAGGGTTTTTATATTCGGGAGATCGGA
>SCQA01000124.1 GCA_004298725.1 bacterium | reverse complement strand
CTTGAAACCTTGGGCGACCTTGGCATTGACGTGGTTGACACGGCTGACAAGGCCGGAGAGGCCGAACCTGCTTCCGAGGTAAAGGAAGAGGAAGTTGCCGACGTAGAGCGCGTTGAAGACCCTGTTCGCATTTATATGAGGGAGATGGGCGCTGTTCCTCTGCTTAAACGCGAAGAAGAAATAGTTTATGCCAGAAGGATAGAAGAGGCCCGGACAGAGCTTAAAAGGCTTACTCTTTCAAGCACCGTAGCCGTAAAAGAAGTTTTGCGCGTGGTTGAAAGGGTTAAACAGGGTAAGGCGTCTTTAAGGGAGCTTATCGAAGAGGCCGAGGAAGTCGGCGCGTATGAAGATTCTTATGCCGATGAAGTAGTAGCGAAGTTCGAGCGGCTTAAAAGAAAAAAGGCTGACGGCGCGTATAAGTTTCTAAAAGACGCCAATTTAAGCGCCAACCTCGTGCGCAGGATAGTAAAACGCATAATCAGGTTAGAGCATCTTGTTGACAGAGAAGAGCGCAAAAAAGGCCCGCGCAGGATGGAAAGGGCCAAGCTGAGAATACGGCGCGTGCTTAGGAAGGTGGAGCTTAAAAGGCCGGAGCTTAAAGAGCTTGCCGGTTCTGTCAGGGTGCACGACTACAATATGTGGCAGGCCAAGCAGAAGCTCATTGAGGCGAATCTGAGGCTTGTCGTGAGCATAGCAAAAAGGTATATAAACCTCGGCCTTAAATTTTCAGACCTTATTCAAGAGGGCAATATCGGCCTGATGAAGGCTGTTGACAAGTTCGACTATAAAAAGGGTTATAAGTTTTCCACTTATGCCACATGGTGGATACGGCAGGCGATAACAAGGTCTATAGCCGACCACGGCAGAACCATACGCATACCCGTGCACATGATAGAGACCATAAACAGGCTTCTTCAGACGTCGCGGCAGTTGTTAAAGGAACTTGGCAGAGAGCCGTACCCTGAAGAGATAGCCGAGCGCATGGACATACCTATTGCCAAGGTCAGGCGTATTCTCAGGCTGATGAAGCAGACCTTGAGCCTTGAAACTCCCATTGGAGACGACGAAGAAAGCTCCCTTGGAGATTTTATAGAAGATGAAAAATCGCCTTCGCCGTCTGACGCGGCAATTGAAAAAGATTTGTCCGACCAGACCAACATGGTGCTTGACAGCCTAACGCAACGCGAAGAAAAGGTTTTAAGGATGCGCTTCGGCATAGGCGAAAAGCAGGATTATACGCTTGAAGAGGTCGGCAAGGTGCTTGGCGTAACGCGCGAAAGAGTCCGCCAGATAGAAGCCAAGGCCATAAGAAGGTTAAGGCACCCTACAAGAGCCAAATTCTTAAAAGGTTTTTGCGAGGGTTAAAGGCACGTTTGCTTGATTAAGCTGTTTTTAAAAAGCCTGTGCGCTCCGTAATCGGAGCGCACAGGCTTTTTTAACTTTGAAGGGCGATAATAATTTTCAGGCAAGCAGATGAGGCTTGTTTTATTGTAAATTTGGCAACAGCGGTTTAACGCTACGCCGCGTTCCTTTCCTATTAGGAAAGCCTAAAAGTTTTTATCTTGCCTTTATTGCCTTTAATCCCAAAATAATAAAGAAGCCCGCGCTTAGAAACGCTATAAATAGCGGCGCAGTGGGCAAGTCTAATTTATAAGACGCAATCAAGCCAAAGGCGCTTGCTAAAAGGCCGGCTGTCCAGCCGATTAAAAGCGTTTGCACGGGTTTTTTGGTAAATAATCTGCCTATAAGCGCAGGAATTACAAGGAAGGAAAACACTTGAAGAACCCCCGCCGTAGTAACCGAGCTTACAAGCACAAACGCGAAACTTAAAAAGAAAAGAAATTCCCATAAC
>SCQA01000123.1 GCA_004298725.1 bacterium | reverse complement strand
GAGCATTTTTATTTTCGCCTAACAAAGAGATCAGGAAAAATAGCAATTTTTAGAGGTAGTCTTAAGTTTTTTTAGGAACGCATGGCAAAGATATGATAAAAACTTTATTCAATGCGCTTTTATCAACGCGTTTAGTGCGCGGAGCGGAAAACCCCTTTCGTTTATTACAGGCAATAATTTTTTTACTGTGCGTAACGGGCTTTTTTGCGGACGTTCTGCTTGCCGCGTCAACGGACGGCGTAATCCGCATACCGATTGTCATTTCTGGAGAGGCGCAGAAGGCGAAAATTGGTGATTGGAAGGTGAAAGAGTGGAAGGGTAAAGCCGATGTTACAGTCGTTGACACGGAGGCAGGGTCGGCGTTGCACCTTAAAAGCGAATCAACCTCCATTGCCGTTTATAATGAGGGGGTAATCGACATAGCATCTCATCCTTATTTGAACTGGAGCTGGTTGGTAAAGAAACTGCCCAAAGGCGGCGACGTCAGAAAGAGAAACATGGACGATCAGGCAATACAGCTTTACGTCATATTTCCGTACAAGTGGCCCGCGTCCATAAACAGCAGGCTTATAGGTTATATTTGGGATACGTCGGCTAAAGCAGGCGCAGAACTTACCAGCACTAAAACATCAAACACAAAATACATTGTCATAAAAAGCGGTGTTGACGGCCTTGGTAAATGGCACGCTGAGGAGCGAAATGTTATTGAGGACTACAAAAGGCTTTTTAAAGAAGAGGCGCATCTTGCCAGCGGCGTTTCGGTAATGATAGACTCTGACGATACAAAGTCGTCGGCCGAGTCTTTTATAGCGGATGTATTTTTCGCGTCAGAAGCCAAACAGTCAAAGTAATCGAACGAGCGCGTCAAAAAATCAGGCGCGTATTTGTAATCGGCGGAGCATTCATTGGGAGCTAAACCCCGCGGTAAAAAACTGCTTGCGGTATTATCAAGCACTGCGTTTATAGCCTCCGCCGTGCTGACAGCGTATTACTTCCTGCCAAACTCCATAGACCTTACCCCCTACAGAGAGCGAATCGCGGCAATCGTGGAAAAAAAGACCGGTCTGCAAATAACAGCCGATAAGATTTCGCTCAGTCTCCGCCCGCGCGTGCTTTTAAGCCTTTCCAATGTGATGGCTTATAAGGGCGCAAAAGAAGTTGCGTCAATAAAAGAGCTGAAACTCAGCGTGCCGCTTGCAAGCGTGTTTACGCTTACGCCGTCGATAGACGGCGCGGAGGTTGACAACGCAAGGTTGTTTATCCGCCGGAGTAAAAACGCGGGGCTTAACGTCAGCGGGCTTTTTGGAGGCGAAGGCGAAGACATGGGTAGGGTAGGTTCATTGTACCCGTTAAAGAGTTTAACAGTTAAAGACGGTTTTATCAGTTTTGCGGACGAAGCCGTTGGAACGTCATTTGATATAACAGGCATTGACATAAACGCGATAGCCAAAGCAGGGCGCCTTGAGTATGTAATAGACGCGTATATCGCCTCTAAGGCAAGAGTGCGTTTGAACGGCAGTGCGGGCGTGGGGGCTGATGGAAAAAGAGCGGAGTTTACAGGCTCCGGCAAAGTTGAAGGGCTTGACCTTGCGCTTTTTAACGCGTCCGTTACGGGGCCTAAGAGCCGCGTCTCGCTTAAAGGCACGGCAGGTGCGCTTTTTTCATATAAGTATGACGGAAGCTTCAGCGTTAACGGCGAGCTGAATTATAAAAACGCGGAGGTGTTTGCCAAGAGTTTTTTTGACGCGCCCTTGCGCTCCGCGGTAGGCGGTAGCTCGTTCACGAGTTCTAATTCAAGCGACGTCTTTGAGTTCGCGCTTACAAAGGCGGCTGTGCAAATGAACGGCTTTATTGCGCGCGGTTCTCTAAAAATGTCGATGGATAAAAAAACAGGCAAGAAACCCGTTCTGCTGAATATTACCACAAGCGCGGTGCCGGTTAAGGTTTTTGAGAATATCTCGCCGATAAAGGCACTCGCTAAAACCGCCGCCGGCCTTGTGACAGTTAAGAACTTCAGCCTGTCAACGGATTTAACCGAGCCTGAGTTTACCGGGGCGCTAAAAAAACCCGGGGCTGTAAATTTAGAGGTTGAGTTGAACAATGTAAGCTGGAATTACGCGGGTTTTGACAAAAAGTTTTCAGGCATAAACGGCACTCTGCTGATTAAAAATAATACCGTGTTTTTAAAAGGCGCGTCTGGCTCTTACAATGAAAGCGTCATAGAGAAGGCGGACGCGGTTGTAAAAGACCCGCTTGGCGAGGCAAACGGCACAATTTCATTAAAGGCGTCCCTTGAGGCATCGGATACGCTTGACATAATAAAAAAGTTTTTTAAAAGGCAAGACAGCGTGCTTGCCAAAATGCTCCGCACGGCAAAGGCTTCGGGTAAAGCAAGCCTCTTTCTTGAAGCGAAGGGGAGTTTTAAAGATATTAAAAGCGCCGGGTACAACGGCACGCTGTGGTTTAACGGCGTAAGTTTTACCGGGCCGGACTCGCCGGTCGAGGTGAAAGGCGTAAAAGGCTCGGTCGGTTTTGATAATAATAAGATTGTTATAAAAGACGTTCGTCTGCAAGACGCGTTCAAAAGTGAAGTTAAAATAAACGGCTATGCGAGCGATTACGCCGGGGAAAAGCCGGAGTTTAACATTAAGGCCGAGGGCGGCATTACGCCGGAAACAGCGCGGGCACTAAGGGCGCAAGGCGTTTTGAAAACGAGCCTTGCCAATGAATTATCATTTGACGGTACTATACCTTTCAGGGTTGTTCTTGATAAAGCCGGCGCGCGCGCGCGGCTTGAGGCTTTTGTTGATTTCACGCCGGTAAGCCTTGAACTCGGAAGAGCGGTGAAAAAAGCCCAGGGTTTTTTATTGACGCTTGAAGGCTCGGCTATGGTTGATGAAAAGGAAGTCGCGCTAAATCGTTTTCAGCTTTTGGTGGGCTCGTCGGTTATAAACACCAAGGGCAGGTTTTCGCTTGACCGGCGGGCGTATGATTTTACAATTGACTCGCCTCAGTTGAAGATTAGCGATATTGACGACGTTGTGCCGTATCTGTTGAACGACGTTAATTCAAGCGGCACGTTTTCATTTGACGTAAACGTTAAAAAGCCTGTTGGTGAAGACGCGCCGGCTTATGAAGGCGGCGTAATGCTTAAAGACGGGCGCTTGAGCGTTGTTTTCATGCCGCACCCGATTGAGCGGCTAAACGCGTCAATCAGCTTCGGTAAAAATTCAATTACAACCCGCCTTGACAGCCTGATTGCCGGAACTACCGATTTAAGCGGGTTTTTAAACATAACGGACATCGCGGGAATGGTGGCGGAGTTCGGGTTTAATTCAACCTCTTTTAACACCGCGGATATTTTTAAAAGGCCCGAGGCCGGACGGAGCGCCGTTACGCCGAAGACAAGAAAATTCCTTATAGATTTGCTTGAAGGGCGCTCGTCCGCGAGCGCGCAACCGGTAACGACGGTCATAACCGGTAAAGGCATGGTGGCGGCGGCAAAGGGAAATATCTTTGGTCAGACGTTTGAAGACTTGCAGGTGGAGCTTAATGCCGACAAGAATACGGCAAGCATCAGCAGGGTTGTTTTTAACAAAAACGGAGGCTCGGTTTCGGGCGCGCTTAATTTTTACCGCGACCCCAAGGCAAGGCTTTTGCTTGTTGCTGATTTAACTGCCAACGGCGTTCAGCTTGAGCCGTTTTTCACGGAACTTGGCGCGAAAAAAAGCGTGCTTATAGGCGGTGTAACCGTTGACGCTAATTTTGAAGTGGTAAGGCGCGCCCCGTCTTTTACCGCGGGGATAAATGGCGGCATACATTTAAGTAGCGCGGGCGGAAGGCTTAAAAAGTTCTTGGTACTTTCCAAAATATTTTCAATAGTGAATATCGTGTCAATAACCGAGCTTCTCGAGGAGGGGCTGGCGTATACGCTTCTGTCAGGGGATTTTACGGTAAAAAATGGTATAATCAAAACTGAGAATCTTCGGCTTGACAGCCCGGTTATGCGGATGTCCGGCGCCGGAGAGATAAACCTGCCGGGCGCGAGCATCAACGGCTATCTTGGCATACACCCGTTCGTCACCTTGGATAAAATCGTCACGTCGGTTCCTCTTGCCGGATGGATAATCGGCGGCAGGCAAAAGAGTGCCATAAGCATGTATTATGAGCTTACAGGAGCGCTTAAAACGCCGGAAGTCGAGCCGGTGCCGATAAAAGGCCTTGGTAAAGGGGTCTTTGAAATGCTCCAGAGATTTCTTGAGGCTCCTGCCGCGTTAATCAGCCCCGAAAAGAACGGTAAGTGACGCGTTCACTTATGTATACGGCAGTGGAGCAGGCTGAGTTGGCTTAACCCAATATTTTTGGCGTAAAAAGAGGCGTTTATGCATGGTTTTTGGAACAGACTGAAAGCGGGGTGGTATCATAAAGGGCTTGGCTATTCGACGTTTGCCAAGGTCGCCGTGCCGCTGATTCTTGAAAAGGCGGGCAAAGCCAAGACATTTCTCGATGTAGGCGCCGGGTGCGGCACGCTTTCAATACCCATAGCAAAGGCCGGTAAAAAGGTAACGGCAATGGACCCGTCCGTTGCCATGATTTACTACCTTAAAGAAGATATAAAAAAAATCGGCCTAAAGCGAGTTACGCCGGTGCTTTCAGCGTGGGGCGGGGTTAAGCTACAGCCGCACGACGTTATACTTTGCGCCAACGTGCCGCAACTTTTAAAATCCAATAGGCCGTTTCTTGACGAGGCGGCTTCTCTTGCAAAAAAGGCGCTTTTTTTTATAGAAAGCGCGGACCCGTCCGCGGACAAGTTTTATTATAAAGAGCTTTATCCGCTGTTATTCAATAAACAGCTTGAAGGGCGCACGGATTATCTTCAGACATACGCTATGCTTCATGACATGGGCATATTCGCCAACGTTGAAATTATAGAGTACGATTTTGACCAGCCGTTTGACGATATGGCCGAGGCGCTGATGTTCTGGAAGGAATATATGGGCATAGTCACCGAAGAGCACGACGCGAAGCTTGAAGGATTTTTAAGAACAAAGCTTGTAAAAAAAGGAAAGATACTGCTTGCGAAGTTTCATAAAAAGGCCGCTGTAATATGGTGGAAAAAAGGCTGAGCAGTCAGGTTTGATGAATTCTTTTGCCTGTGCCGGCAAGCGGCGAAGCGCGCAAAGGAAGAGCTAAAATAAAACTTATGTCAAAAAAAGAAAATATCGCGCCGGGAAGCATCGGGTTGCCCGTGCTTCTTGTTGACGACGAGCCGGAGTTAATCAAGGGCTTTTCCGTTGCTTTAAGGGGCATGGGGTTTAAAAACGTGTTGTCCCTTACCGACGGCAGGGAGGTAATGCCTCTGCTTGCTCGTCAGGACGTGTCGCTCATAGTGCTTGACCTTTCCATGCCGCATGTATCCGGCAGGGAGCTTCTTGCGGAAGTAATAGCGGCGTTTCCGGCAGTACCGGTAATTATAGCGACGGCGCGCGGAGAAATAGAGACGGCCGTTGAATGTATGCGCTCCGGCGCGTTCGATTACCTTGTAAAGCCCGTTGAAAAAGGCCATTTTGAGGCGAGCGTAAAAAGGGCTTCGGAGCTTGCGCTTTTAAGGGGAGAGGTAAACTCGCTTAAACGCCGCCTGCTTTCGGGCGCGCTTGAAAACGAGGCCGCGTTTTCAGGCATAATAACCGTTAATAAGGCGCTTCGCGCCGTGCTCGGGTACGTGGAGGCCATAGCGCCGTCTGATCAGCCGATGCTGATTACCGGCGAAACCGGCGTTGGCAAGGAGCTTGTGGCAAAGGCCGCGCATGACGTAAGCAACAGAGGCGGCGCGTTTGTTGCTGTAAACGTGGCGGGGCTTGACGACACCATGTTTTCAGACACGCTCTTTGGCCACAAAAAAGGCGCGTACACCGGGGCCGATGAATCAAGGGACGGCCTTATCACGCAGGCAGGCGGCGGCACGATATTTCTTGATGAAATAGGCGATACAACCGAGTCGTCGCAGATTAAGTTACTAAGGCTTTTGCAGGAGCGTAAATATTATCAATTAGGTTCGGACGTTCCAAGGGAGAGCGCCGCGCGCGTAATAGTGGCGACCAATCACGACCTTCAGGCGCTTTTGTCCGAGGGGCGGTTCCGTAAAGACCTTTACTACCGCCTCTGCGCCCACACGGCGGCGATACCGCCGCTTCGCGAAAGAAAAGAAGACATACCGCTTCTTATAAACCGTTTTTTTGACGACGCCTCGAGGTCAATGAAAAAAGCAAGGCCGCAGGCCCCGCCGGAGCTTGTTACGCTTCTTAAAACATATTCTTTTCCTGGCAACGTCCGGGAGCTTCAGGCTATGGTTTGGGACGCGGTAGCGCGGCACAAGGGCGGGCCAAGCGTGTCAATGGAAAGCTTCAAGGCCGTTGTCGGTCAGCGCGGCTACGGCGTAAGGGATGAAGGCCGGGCGGTTAGCGAGCATATTTTCGATAATTGCACCACGGACAACTTCCCGACGCTTAAGGCGGCGGATGAACTGCTGATTAAAAAAGCGCTTGAGCTTAGTAGCGGCAATCAAGGCATAGCAGGCATGTTGCTTGGCATAACGCGTCAGGCGTTAAACAAGCGGTTAGTTAGAAAGAAAAATTAAGAGCCTGATATTTTCAAATCAGCGACAATTTCCAAAAAACTCAAAAACACATTTAGCGGCGTGGGCAAAGGGTTTTTGAAGTGTTTTGTTGCCGGTACGGGAAAGCATGCTAAACTTAAATAATGGATGAAAAAATAATACCTGACGTTGTGCCAGGGCTTGAGGGCATACCCGCGGCCGAGTCCGCCGTAAGCTACATTGACGGCGACGCCGGCAGGCTTGAATACAGGGGCATTTCAATCGAGGCGCTCTCTGAGCACTCCACCTTTCTTGAAACAGCGCACCTCCTTGTTTTCGGCAAACTGCCAAACGAGGCGGAATTCGCCAAATGGACTTCAGATATAACCATGCACACGAGGCTGAAGTTCAAGATACTCCGCATGATAGAATATCTGCCTGAGAACGGCCACCCCATGCACTACCTTCAGGCCGTTACGTCGGCAATGGGCATGTACTACCCTGCCAGAGACACCCTTGACCCGGATATCAGGTATTGGTCGGTCGTGCGCTTAATAGCTAAACTGCCCACCGTGGTTGCCGCGTGCCACAGGCTCCGGCACGGCGACGCCCCCATACAGCCGCGAAACGACCTTTCTTTTCCGGCTAATTTTTATTACATGCTCTTTGAAACCGAGCCTGACGAGCTTATCGAGAAGATACTCGACGTTATGTTCATTCTGCACGCCGACCATACCATGAACGCATCCACCTTCAGCGCGCGCGTCGTAGGCTCAACCCTTGCCGACCCTTACACGATAGTGTCCGCGGCCATCGGCACTTTGTCCGGGCCGCTTCACGGCGGCGCCAATGAAGAGGTGATGCGCATGATAGATGAAATAGGCTCTGCAGAGGCGGTGCGGCCGTATATACAAGGCAAGATAGAGCGGAAGGAAAAGATTATGGGCATAGGCCACCGCGTATATAAAACCGATGACCCGCGCGGCTTGGTTTTAAAAAAATATATTCAAGAACTTGCGGAGCTTGGGGCAATAGAGCAAAAAACGCTTGATATCAGCAGAGAAATAGAACTTGTCGCAAAAGAGATGCTTGCCGGCAAGAACCTTTACCCGAATATTGATTTCTATTCCGGCATTGTTTTTGGCGCCATAGGGCTTCCGCCGGAATTATATACGCCTATATTCGCAATGGGGCGGGTGACCGGGTGGCTCGCGCATTGGACAGAGCAGTTGAAAACCAACCGCATATACCGCCCCACGCAGAAGTACACCGGACGGAGGAACGAACCGTATATTCCTATGGATAAGAGGGGTTAATAGCATTGAAAGGCATTTTCATCTCCGTCGTTGCGGTTCTTCTGTTTGCGTGTTTGTCCGGTTGCGCCTCTTATAAGATGATAAAAATACCCGAGAAGCGCGAGGGCGCGCCGGACGCGGTTATCGCGGAAATGAAGGCCGCTCAGGTTGTTTTTCTCGGCGAGGTGCACGACAATAAAGACCACCACAAGCTTCAGCTTGAAATAATCCGCAGGCTTGACGAGGCAGGGGCAAGCCTCGCCCTCGGCCTTGAAATGTTCGGCGCTGACAAGCAAAAGGAGCTTGACAAGTGGGTTTTCGGAGAAATGGACGAGGATGAATTTACGGAGGTGTATTACAAAGGCTGGCTTATGCCTTGGAGCCAGTATAAAAAAATATTTCTTTACGCGAAGGCGAAAAAAATTCCGCTTGTTGGGCTTAATATTTCATGGAGCATAATCAGGCAGGTGGTGAAAGGCGGGGTAAAGTCGCTCGGGCCGGAAGAGGCAAAAGGGCTTGAAGGCGTGAAATGCGACGCGGACAAACATTATGAAATGCTCATCCGCGATGCCATGTCCGGCCACAACCACGCCAAGACGGCCATTGCAGGCAAAGACGACGCGTATAAAAACTTTTGCGAAGCTCAGATGGTGTGGGACACAATCATGGCGAGGCGCGTAACCGAGTACATGAAAGAAAACCCTGAAAGGACGGTGGTAGTGCTTGCGGGCGGAGCGCACGCTTGGAAGCGCGGCATACCGAGAAGCATAAAAAAGCTCTCCCCGGCCGCCGCGTTTAACTTTGTAGTGGTAATGCCCGAGATAACGGAAAAGTTATATCTTGAAAACGTGGACGCCGAAGATACGGATTACCTTTGGGTTGATCCGTAAAGACTGGATGTCCGGCGAGCGGATTGTGTTTTTGATTTGATTGCGGGGTAGGGTTTTTTTAGCGTGTTCAGATTTGTAACCCTGAACCCGGAAGACCGTCAGGTGGTAACCCCTGACGGCACGCCAAGGGCAAACTGGCAGAAAAACCGGCATAGCGGGAAATGCGAAAATCAACCACAATTAGAATTCCCCCTTTTCTAAAGGGGGAAGACAAAAAAATCCTTAGAATGAATTAATCAGAGATTCCTTAGGGTGTTTTTTTATGAAATCATTGTGTCTGTTTTGTTATCGCAGGGAAGTTTCCATAGAGTTTCTGGTTGAGCAGTCCGTTGACGTCTCCGAACGCGTTAAAAAGTCTGCTAAGGTTTTCAGCGCAGGCGACAAACGCTCTGTATATCTGCGGGTCATAACGGTACTTTTCTTTTTCGATTATTTCGCAAGCGGTTTTGTGGTCCAACTCATTTTTATACGGACGTTTGCTTCTTAGCGCGTCGTATATGTCAACAATGCGTACTATGCGTCCTGAAAGGGGTATTTCCTCCCCCTTTAGTCCGTGCGGATAGCCGGAGCCGTCCCAGTCTTCATGATGCGTACGTGCGACCTCTTCGGCGGCTTTCAGGATTTCAGAGTCTGATTCGTGAAGAATGCTTGCGCCGATTACAGTGTGGCGCCGCATTACGCCGGTCTCTTCATTTGTCAGCCGCCCTTGTTTTAAGAGCACCGCGTCCGGTATGCCGATCTTACCGATGTCGTGCATGGGGCTTGCGAAGAAGATGGCTTCAAC
>SCQA01000122.1 GCA_004298725.1 bacterium | reverse complement strand
GCTCGCGTCATAATGATTTAATCCTTTAGTCCGCATAAAGAAACGTCTGCATTTTATTGACCGCATCCCTTAATCTCTCCGGGCCACCGAACATGTTTGATATCTCCATAACGTTGCCGTGTTCCGATATGGGCGGCACCTTCAAGACGTCGGGGATAACAAACTGGGCCGTGCCATGCTCTGCGTACTTTTCCAGAAGCTCATTCAATATGCCCTTTGCCTCTGGGCCGTACTGGTCGAAGAAGTCTTTCTTGTCCTTACGCAGCCGGTCAGCACGTTCACGCCGGGTGCGTAGCGGTGCGTTGAAAGCGATATGGCAGAGGAGATCAAAGGGGTCTGCATCCGGCTGATTTGCCGAGACCGCAAGCTCATCGAAGTCTATCCCGCGCTCTTCAAGCTTTGCTATGATCTCAGCCCTCTGTGCCGGGTCTGCCCACAGTGTCCGCATTTCCGCGGCGCTTGGATAAAGAATACGGACTTTTTCAGCGGCATAGTCGGTAAACCTTACCACCCTTAGTTGCTTACCGTCAGGGTCAAGTTCATAGACAAGATGTGCGGCAACCTCCACGAAACCGTTGTCAATATAATATCTTTTTGGCTCACCGCCGTTAGATTCAATAATTGCCGGAGGCTCGATACCTATAACCGCATCTTCACCTTTGCCCTCATCCGATTCAACTACCTCTTCTTTTATAACCTGTCCGGCTTCATCTACCACTTGCTCACTTATGAGCGTTGGCTCACCGTCAAAGGCCGGATCAGCGAAGAGCCGTGTGGCGCTACCTGTGTAATCAACTATGCTAAAATAAAGCTTCCCATAGTCGTCCCTGACGCGGGTACCCCTGCCAATTATTTGTTTGAAGTCTGTCATGGAGTTAATCACCCGGGCAAGAACGATGTTCTTGCATGTCGGAGCGTCAACGCCCGTGGTAAGAAGCTGGGAAGTCGTGAGTATAACAGGGGTATTTGTCTCAAGCTCCTGAAACTTGCCAAGATGCCCGCGTCCGACATCTCCTTCATCGGACGTTACCCTGCATGCGTAATCAGGAAATTGACGGACAATATCTGAATTCAGGTTGTTAAGAGCGCGGCGCATCTCGTCGGCGTGTTCTTGATTGACGCAAAAGACTATGGTCTTGGCAAACCTGTCCGTCTTTCTCAAAAATTCAGTCAAATGCCTTGCCATGGCCTCGGTACGCGCGCGCAATGCCACAACACGCTCAAAGTCTTTTGTAAGGTATTCTCCGTCCGGTATCTCGCGGCCATATCTGTCAAGCTCGCCTTGGCTGGGGCGCCAGCCTGCCGCATCGTAAGTAGTTATAACCCGATGAACGCGATAAGGGGCAAGGAAGCCGTCTTCTATGCCTTGTTTCAGGCTGTATTGATATATAGGATTGCCGAAATATGCGTAAGTGTCGCGGTTATCATCACAGAGCGGCGTGGCCGTCATGCCCAATTGGTAGGCAGGTTTGAAATATTCAAGGATTTCTCTCCAGTTGCTCTCATCGTTTGCGCTACCGCGATGACACTCGTCTACTATGATAAGATCAAAAAAATCAGGAGAATACTCCCTATAAAGGCCCGGCCTCCGCTCGTCTCTTGCAATGGCCTGATATATGGCAAAATACATTTCCCGCGACTTGTTCACTTCGCCGTTTTCTATCTTCCAGCGAGCATCCCCAAAGGGGGTGAATATCTTGTCCTTGGGGTCGTCTATCAGGATGTTGCGGTCTGCAAGGTAAAGTATCTTGGGGCGGCGATACTTGCTTGCGCGGTTCCAGCGCGCGTTCCAGAGCTTCCAGCATATCTGAAAGGCAACGACCGTTTTACCTGTACCGGTTGCCATGGTCAGAAGAACTCGTGGTTTGCCTTGGAGAATCGCCTGAACAGACCTGTTGATAGCGATCTCTTGGTAATAACGCGGGCTTTTGCCGCTTAGATGGTAGTAAGGAGAGAGAAGGCGGTCGGCGGCTATGTCGTCTTTAAGTCCCTGAGCGATACGAAGACGCTTCCAGAGTTCAATTGGGGTAGGGAAAACTTCTATCTGCTGTTCTTTGCCGGTAAGATAGTCAAATTCCAGTATATTATGTCCGTTTGTGGAGTAGGCGAATTTCAGACCGAGGACTTCGGCATAGTCTTTGGCTTGTTGCAGGCCTTCCGCCGCTGATTTGTAAAAAGCCTTGGCTTCGACAACCGCTATCGGAAAATCCCGCGTATAACGCAGAAGATAATCCGCCCGCTTTTGTTGACGGCGCTTTACCCTGCTTCCGGCGACAACGATTCGGCCATCGGTAAAAGTCCTCTGTTCCGTAAAGGAATGAGGGTCGTTATCCCAACCGGCTTCATTCAGTTTTGGGACGACGAATTTACGGCATGTGTCCGCTTCGTTTAACATGCTTTTTGTCGCCGCTATTCATACGCTTATTTTGAGGCACTGCTTATTTGTATATCATAAATACTTTTTTTAAAATAGCTATTTTGGCCGACATAGTCAGCCGGTGCTTAACTACCGAATAGGGGAATGTATAGTGTTACAGAGGGTTTAGAGCTAAAAGGGAATTGGCAACTGGCTACGGACAACAGACCCGAATAGAATAATCTTTTCCGGCTGTGCAACTTCCACAATACGGCGGATAATATCTTCAAGAGTATCTTCTGACAACAATCGTTTTTCGTTCATATTCAACCGCATAGAAAATCTATATACCCGGCAGGTTCTTGTCAAACGATACTCAGCACAAAAAACAACCAGAAACTGCGCTTAAACTACCTGAAAAACCGCAAAAAACACCGGTTCCAAAAACAAAAAAACCCCCGTATCAATGTAAAGCGGTATTTCTTGCTTAAATCGATAGGGGGTTAAAATAAAATAATCTGTAACAACGAGAGGGACTTGCCCTTGGTATATACATATACAATAACACCGTTCCTCTTAAACCGTCAAGAAAAATTAGTCCTCAAGACCCTCAGAAACCACGAAAAAACACGTAAAACAGGACTAATCGAAGGCAGAGGTGCTCAAAATAGACTATAGTGGTCACCTGATTTCTCAATATTTACAAAAACTTCCAAAAAATAGAATACCCCCTTTTATACTCCACTTTACATCCCCTTTTATACCCCACTTTATACCCTTTCCCCTAACGATTCTGTCATGTTTTTTTAAGACATGTTTCTCCACCTCATAATTCAGCTTTGATAACGAGAAAGACAACGGGGATCCGGCGGCTCACTGAGTGGTGAGGTGTTTTTACGCCATCCTATAAAACACAATACAACCTACCGCCACAATGGCGGTAGGTTATAAAAATAACAACTCAGAGATGTACAAGCCACTTTAACACAAGATACGAGCACTGTAATTCATAAAATATACCACATATCGTTGAGTTTACCAATAAATCACACTGGTAGTTGACCGTTTTATGAAAAATACCCCTTTTAAAGCCTATTAAACCTTATTGTGAGGCACTGTGTTGCGCTGTATTATGTTAAAAGAGTTTTAAAAATAAACAAAAAGAAGGAGGACGCAATAATGCAGAAAAAGATTTGCATAAGGTTTTTTTTAACCCCAGACGAAGGATTATTTAAAATTTTTTCAGCATTTCCAGAAAAACATAGAGCATGAGAGGCTAAGAAAATCTTGCTACGCGCATTAACCGAAGCAAAAGATAGCAGTGGAATGACAAATGACATAAAAGAAAAACAGCCTTCAAAAAATGCTACTTCAAAAGCAATAGCGACTGAATTTTAAAAACTAAAAAACCTTTAAGGAGATTTTATGACTATCGCAGGAATTGACATAGGCTATGGAAACATAAAAGTAGTCAGCGATGAAATTACAACTGTTTTTCCAACTATAATCACTCCGGCCCGTGAAGGCGGGTTTGACGTCGGTATAGGCAACAACGTACTTCCTATCGAAGTTAATGGTAAACAATTCTACGTCGGGGAAGATGCCGAAAAATCCGCTTTCAAGCTGGACATCAGGTACAAATCATGGTTTTTAGAAGATGAATACATAGCGTTCTACAAAAAGGCAATTTTCCTCTTAAAACCGGGTTTCTTGACCATTGTCACTGGTCTGCCGGTAAATGAATACAATGAGTGCAGGGGAAAGTTAAAAAATCGGCTCAAAATCAGGTTTCAAGCTGATGGCAACTTCTTCAATGTTGAAGATGTTCGAGTTATGCCTCAACCATTCGGTAGTTTCTACAACTTTGTCCTTGATCACGAAGGTAATATAACAAGAGAAAAATCGCTCACAGAAACTGTCGGGATCATTGATATAGGCTATAGAACTACGGACTATATTCTTATTTCATCCGGCAAATATACTGAAGGTGAAGTTTCAGGGACGATAGACACTGGAATTTCA
>SCQA01000121.1 GCA_004298725.1 bacterium | reverse complement strand
TTTAACAGAAACTTCGAGGGGAGAAGCGGCACCAAGGACGCTAAGGTCTACCTCGTAAGCCCGGAAACCGCGGTTGCCGCGGCCATATACGGCGTTATAACCGACCCGAGAAAGCTCGGCAAATACCCGAAGGTAAAAACGCCGGAGAAGTTTTTAATTGACGACTCAATGGTAATACCTCCGGCAAAAGACCCGTCAAAGGTTACAATATCGCGCGGGCCGAACATCCAGCCGCTTCCGGTTGCCGCGCCGCTTGGCGACAGCTTAAAAGGCAAAGTTCTTATTAAGCTTGGCGACAACATAACCACGGACCACATAACCCCGGCAGGCACATGGCTTAAATACAGAAGCAACGTGCCAAAGTATTCCGAGTCCGTCTTTTCACAGATAGACCCGAAGTTCCACGAAAAGGCCAAGGCCGCTGGCGGCGGTTTTGTGCTCGGCGGCGAGAACTACGGTCAAGGCTCTTCGCGCGAACACGCGGCGCTTTGCCCGATGTATCTTAAAATCAAGGGCATAATCGCCAAGAGCTTTGCCCGCATTCACAAAGACAACCTTGTAAACTTCGGCATACTGCCGCTAACTTTCGCTAACGCCGCTGACTACGACGCCATAAACGACGGCGACGAGCTTGAGCTTAACAACATCAAAACCGGCCTTGCGTCCGACTCGCTTGTGCTGAAAGACGTAACAAGCGGCAAAGAAATAAAGGTGAAGCACGGCTTCTCACAAAGGCAAATTGATACCATACTCGCCGGAGGCACGCTTAACTACACCAAGTCAAAAGGCAAGTAAGTTTTGGTTGTAATTAGAAGCCTAAAAACAAAGCGCCCCTTCCGAAAGGAAGGGGCGCTTTGTACTTTTAAAGAAGAATTAAAGAACTTTATTTGGAATAGAGATGGTCTTTTTAACTTTAAAACATCATTCGCAACCCCATTTTTCTATCCCTTCCTCTTTATTTTATATCGAACTTATCAGACGCAACTTTTTGGCGGGTTGCACCCGCCCTGTGAACAGATTCAAATCCTTTTGACATTAATAACGCCATGCGATACTATTTTAATAATGATTAAAAGCTTCTCGGATAAGGAAACCGGAAAAATATTCAATCGTGAGTTTTCCCGTAAGATTCCGCCTGCAGTTCAACAGATTGCCCGGCGAAAACTTGAAATGATTGATGCGGCGGACGCGCTCAGTGATTTGCGAGTACCGCCTTCCAATCATCTGGAAAAATTATCAGGCAATAAAAAAGGTCAATATAGTATCCGCATAAACGCGCAGTGGCGTATATGCTTTGAATGGCATAGCGGGGATGCTTATAGCCTTGAGATAGCAGACTACCATTAGGAGGCTTATATGAGGACTAAACGAAAACTACCGCCGATTCATCCGGGTGAAATACTCATGGAGGAATTTCTTAAACCTATGGGCATCAGCCAGTATAAATTAGCAAAAGACATCAACGTGCCGGCAAGACGCATAAATGAAATTGTTAAGGGAAAGCGCTCAATCACCCCTGATACGGCTTTAAGGTTGTCATGTTTCTTCGGCCTTTCAGAGATGTTCTGGATAAATCTGCAAACACGACATGACATTGAAATTGAAAAAGACAAATTAAGCGGTCGCCTTGCCAAAGAAGTACATATTTACGCTACGGCTGTTTAACTGCCATGAGCACCTTTCGTAACGCAAGCACAGCCCGCCAAAATATCAGCCGTTTGATTTTATAAACAGCAAACATAATCCGCGCTTTTGCCTTTTGTTACAAGCCGGCAACGATTGCGTCAAATATCTTTTGGCTTTGCGCCGCGCCCTCTTTTCCAATATGCGGCACCACGCCGAGCACCGGCAGTTCCAGAAACCGCTCTATCTCCTCGCAGTTATAGTCCCTGCTGATGTCAACGCTTTTATGCGCTTCTTCGGGATGATTAAGGATAACGCCTTTTACGTCAAGGCCGAGAGCGCCTGCGGCCTCGACTGTCAAAAGCGTGTGGTTAACGACGCCAAGCTTTGAACCTGCCACCACGATAAGCGGCAGGCCAAGCACGAAGGCAAGGTCGGCATTCGTCTTTTCATCGGTCAGCGGCGTCATAAGGCCGCCAGCCCCCTCAACAAGCATTACGTCGTGCGCCTTTTGAATCTCGTCAAAATATTCGGCAAGTCTTTCAAAATCTATTGTAACGCCCTCAAGCCTCGCGGCAACGCTTGGCGCAAGCGGCAAACGAAAACGGTACGGGTTTATAATATCAAGCGCGTCGCTTGCGCCTGCGGCCTCTTTAAGCAAAAGAGCGTCCTTGGGCACAAGTTCTTCGCTCTTTAAAGGACAACCGGTTTCAACGGGCTTCATTACGCCTACGCTTAACCCCTTGCGCGTAAGCGCAGAAGCAATGCCCGCCGTTACAAATGTTTTGCCAACGCTTGTGTCAGTGCCGGTTATAAAGTAAGCGCGCTTTTCCATTTAATTAACGCTCCTCTCGGTTATGTCTTTTACGCATTTAGTAACTATAGCGCAGATCCGTTTAAGCTCCGCCTCTTTTACGCTGAGCGGCGGCATTATTACAATAGTATCTCCAAGCGGCCTTATTATCAAGCCAAGGCCGCGAGCCGCGTCGCAGATTCGCTTAGCCGTCATCTCTTGAACACGAAAAGGCTCTTTGGTTTTTTTGTCTTTTACAAGCTCAATGCCTGCCATAAGGCCGGCTTGCCTTACATCCCCGACGCGCGGCAAACCTTTAAACTTGTCAAGCAAGGCGGCAAACAAGCCAATCTTCTTTTCAAGTTTTTTAAAGAAACCTTTTTTTTCAAAAAGGCTTATATTCGCAAGCGCGGCAACGCATCCAAGCTGATTTCCGGTGTATGTATGACCGTGAAAAAACGCCTTGTATTCGTCATGCCTGCCGAGAAACGCATTGTAAACTTTCCTTGTCGTCAACGTGGCCGCAAGCGGAAGATAACCTCCGGTAAGTCCTTTTGCCATGCAAAGAAAATCCGGCGTTACCCCTTCTTTTTCACAGGCGAACATTGCGCCTGTTCTGCCAAAGCCGGTTGCAACCTCATCTGCTATGAGAAGAACTCCGTATTTTTTCGTAAGCCGTCTAACCTCTTTTAAAAAACCAGGCGGAGACGTTATCATGCCGGATGCCCCCTGTATCAGCGGCTCTATTATGCACGCCGCGATTTCAGCCTTGTGCTTTTTAAGCAGGCCTTCAAAAACATCAAGACATTCGGTTTTGCAATTTGACGCAATTTTCTTAACCGGGCACCTGTAACAGTAAGGGTACGGCGCGTGAAAAGTTTTAAAAAGAAGCGGACGGTATTTTTTTACGAATACGTCAATTTCACCGACGCTCATTGAGCCGAAAGTATCGCCGTGGTAGGCTCCGGTAAAGGCTATGAACTTCTTCTTTTTACTCATGCCGATTTGAGCGCAATACTGAAAGGCCATCTTCAGGGCTATTTCAACGGCGGTTGAGCCGTTGTCGGAATAAAAGACTTTTTTAAGCCCCTTCGGGGCGATTTTAACGAGCTTATCTGCAAGCTCTATGGCAGGGACATTTCCAAGCCCTAAAAGTGTCGAGTGGCTTATCTTGCCCAACTGCGCTATTATCGCCTTGTTTATCTCTATTTTTGCGTGGCCGTGGACATTAACCCAAAGCGAGGAAACGCCGTCGAGGTAACGCCTGCCTTGTGTATCTATCAAAAAACTCCCCTCGCCTCTTTCGATTACAAGCGGCTCCATAGCCTCCCATTGCTTCATCTGCGTGAACGGATGCCAGAGGTTTTTCTTGTCAAGCCTTTGAAGGCGTTCTGTTTTTTTTCTATCATCCATTAACAGGCTTCCTTGCGGCAATATACATTACGGCGTACGTGGCAGAAATACCGGAATCGCCGGACGGGAATTTTTCTTCGTAAATCCTTGACGCGTCTTTTAACATTACAGCGCCTGAAAGCCCCGGCGCCTCGTAACAAGCCGGAATATTGGCGCCGACGGCTTTAAGCGACGAAAGCAGGCTTCTTAGGCTTTCATAATTTTTGAGCTTTACCTTCATGTCAATTGTTATCGCCTCAAAGCCTTCCGCTATAAGGCATGATTTAATTTCAGCGAAATCAGCAAACCCGACAAAACCCACCCGCTTTGCTTTCAAACGCGCCTCGCACGCCAAAACGCAACTTTCTTTCAACTCGGCGAGCGTCCCTTTGCCGAATGTCGAAAAGACAAAAGTTCCACCCGGGCTTAACACCCTGAATGCCTCTCTAAATGCTAAAGCGCGTTTAAACGCCCATTGGTACGCGAGGCTTGAGGCAACAACGTCAAACGAATTTTCAGCAAACGGAAGCGCTTCAAAATCAGCCGTTGCGAAAAGGCGCAACCCCGCCTTGTTTTTTGCTTTTTTAAGCATATCGTAAGAAATATCCGAAGAGACTACCTCCGCCTTATTAAGCATTGCCTTCAACGCAAGCGCAAGCGCTCCGGTGCCCGCGCCTATGTCAAGCACACGTTGCCCTTCAGGCACAATTGCCGCGTAAGCTGTTTGCCGCACAGCGCCGAACGCGCCAACACACGCCCTTTCGCCAAGCGCATTGCGCAGATATATTGCAAGCTCTTTTACAACCTCTTTTTGAAGAGCAGAGGCTGTGTCGTAGCCTGACGCGGCCTTTGAAAATGACTTTTTAACCTTCTCTTTGTCAATCATAGCTAAGCACGTTGAATAAACTCCGTTACAAGGCTATTAAACCGCTCCCTTTGCGTTAAAAACAACGCATGACCAGCCTCTTTAAAAAGCTCGAAATGCGCGCCTTTTATATTTTCAGCAAGGTATCTTCCGGCCTCAACCGGGCAAACGCCATCCGCCTCGCCGTGGACTACAAGGCAAGGCGCTTTTATAGCCGAAAGAGATGTCCTTATGTCCATCTTTAAAAGCGCCTCAAGCGAAGTGGCGACTTCCGCGTATTTAAACGCACCATCTGCATCCGCAAACCTATTGTAGTAATTTAAAAACTCCACTGCCTCCGGCGTATTAAGTTCATCCGCGGTAAAATTAAGCCTGTAAAACCTTTCCAATGTCTTATCAGGCGCGCGCTTCATGTCAATTATCATCCGCCGGACAAGCGGCCGGGGCTGACCAAAGCTCCAATCTTCAGTTTTCGCGAAACAAGGGCTGGCTCCGCAAAGCACAAGCGCACCGAATTTATCAGGATATTGCGTTGCGGTTGCCATAAGGGCCTGCGCTCCAAGCGACCAGCCAATGCCAACGACCGAGCCTGCCGGCTCTTCTGAAATGGCGCTGATTATCTCCTCCACAGCCGGAGCAAAACTTGCGGTATCCCATTTAAACGCCCCGCCGTGGCCGGGCAGGTTAAGGCTTATAACCTTTGCGTCTTTTGCAATAACACCAGCGTTACTCTGCCAAACATGTTTATCCGTAGCCCACCCGTGTATAAAAAGAAAGGTTTTCATCAGGCAATTTCACTAAACGCTTCTTTTATGGCAGTGAGTGCGAAACTTAAATCTTCACGCGAGTGAACCGCGGAAACGGTAATTCTCAGCCGCGACGTATTCTCCGGCACCGTAGGCGGACGTATGCCCTGTATAAAAACCCCTTTTTCAAGAAGCGCCGCGCTTACTTGCATGGTCTTATCAGCCGAGCCGACTATCAAGGGCAGTATCTGAGTTTTACTTGTTATATCGCCGACACCCGCCGAGGCAAGGCCTTTTTTAAGAAACGCGATATTTTCCCACAGCCTTCGCCTGAGTTCAGGCATGGTAGCCATAATTTCAAGCGCCTTTATCGAGGCGGCGCACACTGCCGGAGGAAGCGCGGTAGTAAATATGAACGGCCTTGCCTTTGAAACAAGAAGGTCTATTATTTCCTTTTCGCCAACGGCGAACGCGCCAAAAGAACCCACTGCTTTGCCAAGCGTAGCTATACAAAGCATGAACGGCTCTAATTGCGCGCCGCAATATTCAAGAACGCCCCTGCCGTTTTGGCCAAGCACGCCAAAGCCGTGTGCGTCGTCAATTATAAAAAGCGCGCCGTGCTTTTTTGCAAGCATGGCCATCTCACCGAGCGGGGCAACTGTACCCTCCATGCTGAATACACCCTCTGTAATAATAATCTTCTTCTTTGCGACGGATTTCTTTAACGCCCTTTCAAGCGCGTTAACGTCCGCGTGAAGAAAGCGCGTAAGCTTGGCCCTGCTGAGTACGCAGGCGTCTATGATGGAAGCGTGGTTAAGTTTGTCTGAAAAAACTTCCGTGGCGCGTCCGGCAAGCGCCGTTATGCAGGAGAGGTTCGCGTTGTAGCCGGAATTAAAAAGCAGTGCTGAAGGGGCCTTGGTAAAAGACTTTATTTTTTCTTCAAGCTCTATATGCGCATCCATAGTGCCTGTAACAAGGCGCGACGCGCCCGCGCCGGTGCCGTACTTTTCAATAGACTTAATAGCGGCCTCTTTTAAAAGAGGGTTAGAGGCAAGGCCCAAGTAGTCGTTTGAGCTGAGTTGCAAAGCGGGCTTGTTGTCAACGATCACCCTCGCCCCTTGAGGGCCGGTTATAACCCTTGGGTTTCGCTTAAGACCGGCGCGGTCAAGCTTTTCAAGTTCGTCGGAGTATGAAAACATACCGCTTTCTTACAGGCCCTTCGGGCTTAAGCCCAAATCAGCGAGCATTTGCCGGTCGTCCTCGGGGTTGGCGCCCGGCGTGGTAAGGTAGTTGCCTATCATCATGCCGTTTGCACCTGCGGCGAATATAAGCGCTTGCAAGCCTCTGAGGTTTACCTGCCTGCCGCCACATACTACAATATCCTTTAGCGGAAGCATAAGCCTGAAAAGCGCTATTATCTTCAGGCACGTTACAGGCGTAAGGTTTTTAAAATCGGCAAGCGGCGTACCCGGACGCGGGTTTAAAAAATTTATAGGCACTGAGTCAACGTCAAGCTCGCGAAGGAGCATGGCAAGGCTTGCTCTGTCTTGCCACGTTTCACCGAGGCCGAATATTCCGCCTGAACACACGTGCAGACCGAGCGACTTGGCCGTCTTAACGACATTCACGTCGTCGTCGTAATTGTGCGTAGTGCAAATATTGGGAAAGAACGCGCGCGACGTTTCAAGGTTGTGGTGGTAGCTCTGAAGGCCGCTGTCTTTAAGTTTCTTAAGCGCGGTTGCGCCAATCATGCCGAGCGAGGCGCACCTTTCAACGCCGGCCTCTTCTTTCATTGATTCAATTGCGTCGGATAATATTTTTATGTCGCTCTCTTTTTCTATGCGCGAGCCGCTTGCTACAATTGAAAACTCCCTTGCGTGGTTTTTACCGGCTTCCTTCGCGGCGTTTACTATGGCTTCGCCTTGCAGAAAAGGGTACTCCTTAACGCCGGTCGAATATTTGACGGACTGGGCGCAAAACGAGCAATCTTCCTTGCATAGTCCGCTCTTGGCGTTTACAATGGCGCAGAGGTTTACTTCCATTCCCTTGTGCGTTCTGACAACGCGCCCGGTAACGGAGAGCATATCGTAGACGCGGCTGTCCGGCAGGGCCGTAAACTCCAGCGCCTCGTCTCGGGATAGCCCTTCGCCTGAAAGCCCCTTTTCAAGCGCTATTGCCAAGATGCCATTTTTCATGTTACTTTTAATATCATAGGGTAAAGCCTATTGTCAACCCTTGAATTTTAAAGGTTGACAATGCCGCCCCTGTGCTATAAGATACCCATGTTTAGCCTTATATTATAAATTGCTGACAAATCAGTTCGGAGAGTTAATGAAAAAACTTTATGCCATACTTGCCGTAATCGCCATGACTGTTGTTCTCATATTTCCTGCCTCTGACGCCTTTGCGCGCGCAGGGGGAGGCGGCTTCAGGGGTTCTTCAGGTAGCTACGGCGGAAGAGGTTCAAGGAGTTATTCCACGCCTGCAAACCCGAGCAGAAGCACAAGCAGTGCCAGTGCGCCTGCTGTAGCGCGTAATTCCACGCCGTCTTATCCGCAAAACACAGGCAACGGCTTTATGCGCGGGCTTATGGGTGGGCTTGTGGGCGGCATGCTCGGAAGCCTTCTATTCTCAAGCCTCGGCTTTGCCGGCGCTGGCAATACCGGCGGGCTTTTCAGCGGCATTGGCGTATTTGAAATTATAATCATCGGCCTTGGCATTTTTCTCTTATTCAGGTTCATGAAATCAAGGCGGCAAGAAGCTGTACCGGCGTATTACAACGCGCCTTCAAGCCAAAACAACACCGGGCAGTACAGGCAAGAGCCTGTCGAGTATGCGCCCGCAAGCGCGCCTATGACGGAGACGTTTGACAACGGCTTAAACGACATAAAACGGCTTGACCCTAACTTTTCCGAAGGCGCGTTTAAAGAAGAAGCAGGCGACATATTCTTCAAGGTGCAGGCCGCATGGACAAACCGTGACCTCTCGCCTGTAAAGCCGCTTCTTGCCAGCGAAATAAGCTCGAATATGCACTCTGATATTGACAAGTTAAAGCAGGAAGGCCGTGTAAACAGGCTTGAAAATATCGCCATGCGCGAAGTAAACATAACCGAAGCGTGGACAGAGCAGGGCGTAAGTTACGTAACCGTCCGGCTGACGGCCAGCGTGCTTGACTACGTGACTGATGAAACCGGCAAATTGATTGAAGGCAGTAAAACCGAGCCGGTAAAATTTGTTGAATACTGGACTTACTCAAAACCTATTGCCCAATCGAGATGGCAACTTAGCGCCATTCAGCAAGAGAGCTGAAAAAAGGCGTCAGAGCAACTTAAAACACGTGGCGCTCGCCTTAGGCGAGCGCCACGCGCCATTTAAAAACCGCAACCAGCTCGCGCAAATACACTAAAACTACACTTCCAGAAGCCTCTACAGTTTGCCTTTCTTCTTTAAATTCTCAGCTATGTTCTTTTCAAAACCCCTGTCTGAGGGCCGGTAGTAACGCGAGCCTTTTAGCTTATCCGGCAGGCACTCGTCATCAGTAACAGCCCCTTCGCAGTCGTGCGGATATTTATAACCCTTGCCGTAGCCAAGTTCCTTCATAAGCCGCGTAGGGGCATTTCTTATGTGCATAGGTACGCCAAGCGAACCGTGCTTTTTAACGTCTTCAAGCGCCAAAAGATAGGCTTTATATGAAGCATTGCTCTTCGGAGCGGACGCGAGGTAGCTAACCCCGTGCGCGAGCGGTATAAAACCCTCCGGCATTCCGACAAAATCCACGGCGTCTTTCACGCCAAGCGCCACGCTTAAAGCTCGCGGGTCGGCGTTGCCTATATCCTCGGAGGCGAATATAACCATACGCCGCGCTATGAAGAGCGGGGCTTCGCCCGCTGTTATCATGCGCGCAAGCCAGTAAAGCGCGGCGTCCGGGTCAGTACCGCGCATTGACTTTATAAACGCGGAAATTACGTTATAGTGCTCCTCGCCGGATTTGTCGTAAAGCAGAGCCTTTTTCTGAATTGCCTCTATTGCGGAATTCATGTTTACAAGCTTTGTTACCCCGTCAGCGCCGAAGTCGCTTATCATGAAAGCGGCCTCAAGGCAGTTAAGCGCGCTTCTTGCGTCGCCGTGGGCGCTACTTGCCATAAAATCAACCACGCCCTTCTCTATTACGGCCTTTTGCCCGCCAAGCCCCTTTTCAGAGGCAATAGCTGTTTTTAAAATCTCTTTAATCGCATCATCTGAGAGCGCCTCAAGCACAAGCACCGTGCACCTTGAAAGAAGCGGAGAGTTTATTTCAAAGGACGGGTTCTCGGTTGTGGCGCCTATTAACGTTATAGTGCCGTCCTCGACGCTGTGCAAGAACGCGTCCTGCTGGGCTTTATTGAACCTGTGTATCTCGTCAACAAAGAGCACTGTGTTTTTGCCCCTTGCCTTAGCCCCGCCTGCGGCCTTAATAACCTCGCGTATTTCTTTCACGCCGGAAAGAACCGCTGAAAACTGAATAAACTCCGCCTCGCAAGCTCCGGCCACTATGCGCGCAAGCGTGGTTTTACCGGTGCCGGGCGGCCCCCAAAGTATAAGCGAAGGCGACTTCTTTTTTTTAAGCACGCCGTCAAGGAGCTTGCCCGGCCCCACAATGTGCGCCTGCCCAGCGAACTCTTTAATAGAGGCCGGCCTCATGCGCTCGGCAAGCGGAGCGCCGTCCAATGACGATTTTTTATTTTCTTCGGCAAAAAGGTCCATATTACGAATACTACTAAAGCAATTGCCAAAAAGCAAGATACGCGCGAAAAAGGTTTAAAGAATACTGCTTCTGCGGTATAATGTTAAATAAAGCACGCATATGCCGTGCTAAAAGAAGATTTTAAACAAAATAACATTATGCCGCTTCTTAACATACTTAAATACCCCGACCCATTCCTTAAAACAAAAGCCGAACAGGTCAATGTAGTTGACGACGCTGTAAAAGCCCTTATAAAAAATATGATTGAAACCATGTACGCGGAGCGCGGCATAGGGCTTGCCGCCACGCAGGTTGGCTCGTCAAAAAGAGTAATAGTGCTCGACGTGCCTGACCCCGTGAACAAAGAAACTGAAAGCGCCATGGAAGGAAAGGAACGCGGGTCGCAAAGGGGCAAAAACCTCGTTGCGTTTGTAAACCCGGTGATTGCGTCTTTAAGCGGCGAAACAACCTATGAAGAGGGTTGTTTAAGCGTGCCCGGCGTAACCGCTGACGTTGACAGGGCCGCTACGATTAAAGTGAAAGCCCTTGACCGCGAAGGCAACCCTTTTGAATTAACCGCCGACGGATTATTCGCCATAGCGCTTCAACATGAAATAGACCACCTTGACGGCATTCTCTTCATTGACAGGCTTTCAAGGCTTAAACGAAGCCTCCTTATAAGAAGATACAAAAAAATTATGCAGGAAAAAGAACATGCCTTATAATCCGGCGCGGCCGTATTGTTTTTTAACTGCCGGCGCGGCTCTAATAAGACTTTTGACGCAAAACATGACGGCGATAGCGAGGCTTTACATTTGAAAATAATCTTCATGGGCACGCCGCGCTTTGCAGTGCCTTCGCTTAACGCCCTGCTTAACGCAGGGCATGAAATTGCCTGCGTAATAACCCAGCCCGACAAACCAAGCGGGCGCGGAAGAGGCGAGGCTGAGCCGCCGATAAAAACCGCGGCGCGGTTGGCGGGTATTCGGGTAATTCAGCCGGCAAGCCTGAAAGACGTAAATTTAACAGCGCAAGTGCGCGGCTTTGGCGCAGAACTTATCGCGGTTGTGGCCTACGGAAAGATACTGCCGGAGGCTATGCTGAATATTCCGCCCAAAGGATGCGTAAATCTCCATGCCTCGCTGTTACCTAAATACCGCGGTGCCGCGCCCATAAACAGGGCCATAATAAACGGTGATACCCAAACGGGCGTATGCACCATGTTAATGGACAAAGGCATGGACACTGGCGCCGTTTTCTTAACCGAAAAAACAGACATCGGCGCTGAAGAAACTGCCGGTGAGCTTTCAGCAAGGCTCGCTGAAATCGGCGCGAAACTTTTATCAAAAACAATCGGCCTTATTGAAAAAAGCGGCATAACCGCCATACCGCAAAATGAAAAAGAGGCGTCCTACGCAACGCCGCTCAAAAAAGAGGACGGCAAAATAGACTGGCAAAAACCGTCAATTAAGATTCATTGCCTTATGCGCGGAGCATCCCCGTGGCCCGGAGCCTACGCTTATTTAAACGGCGAGCGCATAAAAATATACAGCGGCAAGGCATTAACAGAAGCAGTGCCATCCAAATTAACACCCGGCTTGGTTATAACGGCCGGGCCTGATTCTGTCAAGGTAATGTGCGGAGACGGCATCTTTGAAATTCTGGAACTTCAAGCCGAAGGCAAGCGCCGGTTAAGCGCGCGCGATTTTTTGAAAGGTTTTCGTATTAGCGCCGGAGACACGTTCCAATAAATAAGGCGGCATGAATTAAAATGCCGGCAAGCACATTTCACCTTCACGGTTAAATAACGGTAAATACGCTTTAACAAAAGATCTGAACTTATATGGATGAGCCTTTTGAAAAATTCGGTAAAAAATTCTGAAAAATGGCAAGGAAGCCCTGAAAGCATCGCCTACAGGCCGGGGCCGGGCGTATTCCTTATGTTGCTTGCGGTAGCAACCGTTGCAGTGGCTTTTTTCGGCTTTTTCTTCTGGTATGTCCCGACCATCGGGCTTAAAAACATCCACCCCGCGCTTCCTTACATAACAGGAGCGCTATTCATAACAACGGCAATATTTATTGTCGGCGGCACGGCGGTTATCACGGCGGCGGCTGTTAAAGGCACGCTCTTTTTTTACTCGCCGCTACTCAGGTGGTTTCTTGTAAAAGTATTTTTGCCGCTTATGGTCATGGCGGGCGGCATCTTGCGCGTGCCTAAAATAAAAATAGAACGCATCTTCATAGACATAAATAACCAGATGGTTTTGATGATGAAGAAAAAGGGACGTTTAATACCAAAAAAAATCCTAATGCTTATGCCTCACTGCATACAGTTCGACAACTGCAAAATAAAGGTGACAAGAAATGTCAGAAACTGCGCGGGTTGCGGCAAATGCGAAATAGGCGAACTGCTTGCCCTTACCGAAGAGTTCGGCGTCGACCTCTTCATATCAACCGGCGGAACGGTCGCGAGAAGAAAAGTGCATGAAGACAGACCGGACGCCGTCATAGCCGTTGCCTGCGAAAGAGATCTGACAAGTGGACTGCAGGATTCGTATCCTTTGCCGGTCATCGCCATAGTCAACCAGAGGCCGCGCGGCTACTGCATGGAAACAGGCGTGTCAATGGTCGAGATAAAACAAGCGCTTACAAGCCTACTTGGCTGAGAGCCATTA